>JABMOJ010000415.1 GCA_013204195.1 SAR86 cluster bacterium | reverse complement strand
TTCAACAATCCAGTGTTGCGACGACCGGTTGAATTCACCAAGGTTGGCTCAATCGGCATGGAGGACGTATTAACGTTATTTGAAGCTATGACAAAGCAAAAGATGCCTGATTTTCCTGGCATGACGCTTTCTGGTTTAGAAGTCGGTAAAGGGCCAAGGATTCTGTTGTCTGAAGATTTAATCGACGTGTATGGCAAAATATCGATATTGGGTCAGGATGTCCTGGTGATAGAGCGGGGTATGTTTGATCGAAGTAGTGGTGTTGACATCTATGGTTATTCTAACGAGCTCGACCTAGGCCCGGTGCGGTTTCCGACGGGTGAGTTTAAAGTACTATTGACTGTCAGCCCGAAAGGTATCGTGGGACCAGACGTCAAGATTATAGCATCGACAGGATCTGAAGGTTTGTTTGGTGCTAGTGCTGTTTCTTCTTTCGAACTCACCACCGATGGCTATCGCGTCGCTTCTGCATTTGACCTGGGCGATCTTTTCGCCATGTCTTACGAGTATGGCATCAGTGGGTTGCCACAGGGCGCGACCTTGAATGAGCTCAACAATATAGAGGCGAGTTTTTCTGGCTCCATGGCCTCTGATGTGTCTGCCTGGATCAACTCGTCGGGTAAAGATGCGGTGAGAGACGCGTTTGGTGGCATTCTTGATCAGAGTGAGAAGGCGGTGCGTGATATAGAAAATGCGCAGGCCGAGGTTGATCGACTTGTTAACAGCGTTAACAGTAAAAACTCGCTGATAGCCAGCCAAAGGGCAAGTAAGCAGACATGTAATCAAACGTCGAGTGGCCAAACGTGTACGCCATGGGTGAGTGGCGGAGGTTGCAAGGCGAAGAAGTATGGGGTCTGTTACAAGTGGCACCCGATCAGCAGGGGCGAGTCATGCCACGGTTGGACCGTGCCCAATTATCCGGCTCAAGCAGTCTGTGCTAGCAATAACCTCGCTAAGGAGACTGTTATATTGGCAGCGCAAGCTGAGATAGCGTCCTTACAGGGACTGCAGATTGGGGCCAGTCAAGTACTCGCTGCTGCTAAGTTGGCGCAGGCGCCATTGCTCCGAGCCGATGCTATCATCAACAATATTCTGTCGAATCTTGCTGCGCCGGATGTGTTTAGTATTCAATCAGCCACCGTAAGTGGCTCCTTGAGCACGGCCGTAGCCACTGGCGGTGGTGATGATTCTGCTCTCGATGCCGTAATCGTTTACACCGTTGGCGGGAATAACCAGAAAACTGTGCAGATACGTTTTTCTGTCATGGATGCGGCCTATACTGCAGAACAAATGTCGACACTATTGGCAGACGCTTTTGTGACAAGTCTTGAAAGTCAGTTAGGCGACGACCCAGTCACCCAGTTTATTGTTGATCAAGCGAAGGAAACACTGAGAAATTTAAACTAGTCAAGTCGGTGATTAGTGGCCATTAAAATACGCCAGAGATCCTTGATGTCTGGCATTTAGAGGAATATTAGGAAATGAATATGTTATCGAAATTACTCCCTGTGCTGCTGTTGAGCAGTGTGTTAACAGCGGCGAGCGCCGTTCTTGCTGCTGAAGGTGAAAGTGAAGCGCAGGCGGCGCTGGTGAGCATAGAGGCTGCCCAAGGTGCAGCGTCAGAGTCATTGCAGCTGGCGCAAGAGATAGCGGCAGAGTCGTTGCAAAAGGCTCAAGAAATGTCTGAAGCAGCTGGAGATGGCGTGGATAAAGGTGCCTACGATACCGTAGCCAGGACATTACAATCATTTGTTCAGTTAGGGGTGTTGGATCTCAATAGTGAAGATGAACTGCCTGATTTGGCTAGCATCGCGGAAGAAGCCGAGTATATTGCCTGGGCGACAGCTGAAAATATCGAGGACCCTAAGGGCTTTTTAGACTCGCTGGTTAGGCTGGAAATGCTCTATTTCATATATGGGAGCTCTTTTGCCGATCAGGCTGATGCAGCAGACCTGCAGCAGCAAGCAAACGACATCAAGGCCGAGGTTGAAGACATCGCGGTCATGAAGGATGAAAGTGCAGCGAACAATAACGCAGCGCTTGAGGCGCTCGTAGCGCAAACGAACGAGGTCGAAGTGGCCAGCGAAGACCAAGATAGCGCGCTGCAAATCATCAAAGAGATTGAGGCTGCAGTGGCGGCCGACGAGCAATTAGCCGAGATCCAGGCGCAGGGTCTGAATGAAATACAAGCATCCAATGACGCTCTTGTAGAAGAAATGGAGTCATTGTCCGGTAGTTTGATGGCGTTATTTAGCGATGATGAAAAGCAGCTGATCGAGCAAAACTATGAAGACTATAGTCAGATTCGTAACGCTGCCGGTTTGAATAACTAACGCCGACTGCAGCGCTAAAGGGTCGGTAGGGCGGATGATGGTAAAGCGTGTCTCGCTGGAGACATGCTTTGGCATCATTCAGACGCTAAAAACTTCATCGTCGGTGGGCTTTTAGTTGTTTGAAAAAAGGGTAGTTAGCGCAAAGCGATTAGCCTTTCGCAGAAGGGGTCTTGATTGAGACCATCGGGTTACCAAGATTAGCACGACACTCAAAACCCTTCGCAGATAACCATGTTGCACAAAGCCCTTTCGGGGTTGTTGTTGACGCCGAAGCTGGAACGAAAGGCTGACGTTGCGTAATGCTTGATTGCTGAGCTTGATTGCTGAAAATCATCACTGGATAGTATTGTTGAGTCATTCTTAATGGTTGCTCAGCACAAGACGGATTTCCTCTGCGAGCGTCAGGTAGGCGGCATCAAACTGCTTTTGAATGAACTGGTCGCGATTCTCCAGCCAGGACTGCACATACGCGGTTGACCCCTCATACTGAAAGCTTCTATTGTTCTGTTTGGGGTGGCCTTGTAGGTCTAAGTAGCGGATTGTCACGCTGACTGCTAGGGCTAATCTCACCTGCTCTCTTCGATATGATCGCAGCTCAAGAGCATCTAGCTGCAGTGATAATTCCGTGTTTTGATGCTCCGCCATCACTGTCCATTGGCTTTCAACGTTATTGATCAGCGAGTTCCTGAGTGCCTCACGTGGATCATGAGACCGCAGATGATTACTGAGCTGCGCGTTCAGTTGGTCGACTTTATCTTTCGATAGGCTCTCGACTACCCCGACGACAATGCCCGCCGCTCCACCATAGGCGGCGCCCACTAGTGCGCCGATCGGCACACAAAACCAAAGCCAGGGCCCGCAACTCAGGCCGTAGAGTGCGCCGGCGCCGGCACCGCCGGTAGCCCCAGTGCCTGCATCTACTCCGATCGTTTGATTTGATATCATCTGCTCAGCTAGCTCGTTGCTATCAGCGGCTAGCACGATGGAGACTCGTTCTCCGGCGTCGATGACATTTAGGCGTGGCATGCTGGTACAACTGGTCACAAGTACGACACAGATAAGGTTTGAGAGGTACTTTGAAGTTCCCATGAGGCCGTTATTGCTCTATTTGTGGTGCCTAGCGCGAGGGCGAACTCGCCTAGTCGCTTTCGTCAGCAACGAGATAGCGTTCGCCGTTGTCTTGTATATGGTCTCGGACGATGCGCCAGGCCTCATCTGCTGACTCCACGAATTGGATTAAATCCCGATCGGCGGGGCTGATCATGCCTTCGTCCACTAACAGGTCAAAATTCAACAGGGATTCCCAGTAATCACGATCGAAGGCAATGATCGGCAGGGCTTTAATTTTTTGGGTCTGAATCAAGGTTAGTGTTTCAAACAGCTCGTCAAGGGTGCCAAAGCCGCCGGGAAAGATGATCAACGCTTGAGCACGCAGTAAAAAATGCATCTTACGGATCGCAAAATAATGAAATTGGAAACACAGCGCTGGCGTAATATAGCCGTTGGGTTTTTGTTCGTGGGGTAAGGTGATATTCAAGCCGATGGATTCTCCACCGGCGTCGGCGGCGA
>JABMOJ010000414.1 GCA_013204195.1 SAR86 cluster bacterium | reverse complement strand
GCCGCATATAACGTCAGTGCCTCGGTTAGCTTGTGAGTCAGACCGATGTAGTCCACTACGTAGCCGCGCTGTTTGCCTTTCTTCACCCGGTTGGTACGTGCAATAGCTTGAAGTAAAGTGTGCTCACGGATTTTTTTGTCCAGGTACATCACCTGTTCGATCGGTGCGTCGAAACCGGTCAAAAGCATATCGCAGACAACGAGAAAAGCGATGCCGCTATAAGGCTGCTCTGGATCGTTAAAAGCAAACGGCTTGCAGAAGTTATTCACTGCATTCCAAGCGCGGGATTGCTTGCGAGCTTCGGTTATCCAAGCAGCCTCGTTGGTGCCGTCACTCGAAATCACCACTGCAGCTTTTAAGAATTCAATTTGGTGTATTTTTTCTTCGTCGGGTTCCGGCTGGGCGCGCATGGCGGTCACAGCCTCGGTCAGCGCATTGTGTATGGCTTGCTGATAGCGTACCGCCGCCAGTTTGGAGTGACACACCACCTGCGCCTTGAAGCCATTGGGGAAAATATGTTCTAGGTAATGCCGAACCATGTCTTTCGCAATGGCCTCGATGCGTTGCTCAGCCTCCAGTATATCGCCGGTGGCACCGTATTTTTTCTTGATTGCCAGCAGCTCTTCCTCGCTGCGATCGCGGAAGAGGTTTTCAAATTTGCTTTCGAATTCCGCCTTCTCGTTCAGCGCCGCGTCGGCGGTGCGGCCCTCATACAAAATCTGCAGGGTTGTGCCATCCTCTACCGCATCCATCAACTTGTACTTGTCGATATACTCACCGAAGCGCTTCACCGTGCGTTTCTCACCGTGGCGTTCGGTAATCAGCGGTGTGCCAGTGAAGGCAATACGCGCGGCATTGGGAAAGGCCTCAAAAATATTCTCGCCCAGTTCCGAGCCCTGAGTGCGATGGGCTTCGTCAATCATTAGTACGATGCGCGATGAGTCATTAACCACCCCGAACGTGCTCTTACTCGGCATGGCCTGATAGGTGGCCAGTGCTTCTGCCACAGCAGTCGGCAGGCTTTCATCCTTTACCTGAAATTTGTGCGCCATCACCATATTCACATCGGACTGGTCAGTGCTCAGGTCTCGGCGTAGATCATGACGGCGGTCAATCACATTCACTCTTCCGCCAATCAGGGTCGCTGTTTTGGCTAGTTGTTCCTCCAAGTCAACGCGGTCATTAATCAGTACAATCTTATAGTCGTGTAGATCTTTCGATACTCGCAGCATACGCGCTACGAATACCATGGTTAGACTTTTACCCGAACCTTGAGTGTGCCAGACCACACCGCTTTTCTCTTCAGCCGTTTTCCCGTGGCGTAAACGCTCGATGATTCGATTGGCAGCTCGAAATTGTTGATAACGGCAGACCACCTTGATGCGTGGCCCGCCATCTGTGTCCATAAAGACCGATGAAGTGCGCAGGATCCGCAGGAGATTAATCTTGTTGAGCATCCCTTCGATCAGTCGCTGTTGTGGGTCCATGCTCTCAACCCCGCTATCCTGCTGTTCATCGTCCCTGGGCCACAGCGTCTTCCAGGGGTAGAAGTGCTCTTCGCCAGAAGTGATGGTGCCGTAGTCAGCCTCTGCACGAGTGCTGCGTATCAATAACAAGTTGCTGTGAAACAGTCGTGGCTCACCCTCTTTCAAGCCATGCACAGCGGTCTCCTCTCGGCGATTCATGTAGCGCTGCAATTGTGCAAAGGCTTCTTCCATGGGGTTGGCGCAAGTAGGGCCACCCTTTTTGCACTCTACCAGCGCCAGTGGAATGCCGTTGACGAACAGTACGATGTCCGGAATGATGAATTGCTTGACGCAACCGGGGGTATCAATGCGGAATTGGTTGATGGCCAAAAAGTGATTATTCTCCGGCGTGTCGAAGTCGATAAGCCGCACCACCGGGTCCTGCTCACCGGTTTCCTCGTTCACATCCACCTGAGCCTTAAAAAGCAACTTCTGTACAGCCTCATTCGCCTCTAGCAGTGTGCGGTTGGGCTGGCGTAGCAGCTGCTCTTGCAGGTCAAGAAGCTGCTTATCCGTTAGCCATGACTTGCCGCCCGCGCCGGGATTGATCGCTGCTATGGATCGGGTGAATACCTCCGGAAGTAACCATTGGCGGAAGTTAGAGCGGTGACTTTTGTCTGGATTGGAGGGGATTGCCTGACCTTGATCGATGATGTCCCAGCCCAGGGTCTGTAACTGATGCAAAAAGGGTCGTTCGATTTCCGTGTACTCAGACATGGGCGGACTCGATTTCGTTCTCCGGCTCGACCTGGATCGGGACTTTGCCGGTAAGGAGATCGTGCATTAGGCCAGATTTTTGTTTTTTGAGTTTCTCTATTAAAAGCCTTTCATGGCCAAGCTTCTTATCTATTCCGTCAAACTTCGTTACGAAGCGTTCTTGTTCAGATAATGGAGGTACAAACATTGTGACTGACGCAAGCTTCTCGCGGGTTAAATGGGCTATACTTGTCTGCGACGTGAAGGTGTCCAACATCC
This sequence comes from SAR86 cluster bacterium, assembly GCA_013204195.1. Classification (GTDB taxonomy): domain Bacteria; phylum Pseudomonadota; class Gammaproteobacteria; order Pseudomonadales; family Azotimanducaceae; genus UBA4582. Next base: position 574 of record JABMOJ010000414.1, on the reverse strand, counting down.
CTGTAGTTTTTGCGTAGAACATAAACCTCAACATAAATGCTGAAAGTATATCGCCTGCATTGGGGCGGAGACGATGGATTGCTTTCTGGTAAAAACAGACATCCAAATCATCCCGCCACATCGCGGTTCGCCCGACTTCACCACCTTCGCACACCAGTAAATCACCGTAGCAAAGCTTATATTTTTCGCGCTCGGTATGGCTAAAATTCATTGTCTCAAGCTCATTTGCTACTACACGATCCCACTGGACATCCTTATTTCCGAGATAGGGGAGCTCATTGCGTCCTGTCTTTGAGGCCCGACTAAGCATCTTCCCTAGTTGAATGGAAAATATGTCGCCGATTTTTCTTATATCCCACTCCTTGGGAATCCACCCAATCGACGTTTCCTGATACAACTCCGGGGCCTGTTCGCGGGGCGGGCGCAGTTGGCCGTCGGGGCCGATGCCGCGGGTAAAGAGATCATGCATCAGACCGGCCTTTATTTGTTGATACTTGTCGATCAGCGCCTTGGTCTTTTCGATGGCCCGGTCGATGGTTTGGAGGATGCTGTCTATTTTTTTTTGTTCTTTTCG
>JABMOJ010000413.1 GCA_013204195.1 SAR86 cluster bacterium | reverse complement strand
CTGCTGGGGGTCGCGCCCTGCACAGCCATGGTTTTTGTTTGGAGTCAGCTCACCAAAGGCGACCCGAATTATACGCTTGTGCAGGTCTCAGTTAACGATATCGTCATGGTCTTCGCCTTCGCACCACTGGCCGCATTCCTGCTGGGGGTTAGTGACATCACCGTACCGTGGGAGACTTTGCTGCTATCAGTGGTCTTATACGTCGTCCTGCCCCTCGCAGCGGGTGCATTCACCCGTCATCGACTGACAGCCTATGCCGATAACCGTCGCGTAGAGGATTTTGTGAAGGCTTTAAAACCCTGGTCGATCATTGGCCTGCTGGCGACAGTCGTGCTGTTGTTCGGCTTTCAGGCTGAAAAAATTATTAGTCAGCCGTTCATGATCGTCTTGATTGCGATTCCACTGCTCATCCAAACCTATGGCATTTTCGCCATAGCCTATGGGGCTGCGAAAGCCATGAGGCTACCCCACAACATCGCGGCACCCGCCAGCCTAATTGGTACCTCCAACTTTTTCGAGTTGGCTGTAGCCGTGGCGATATCTCTGTTTGGTTTGAATTCGGGCGCGGCGCTGGCCACCGTGGTCGGGGTACTGGTGGAAGTTCCCGTCATGCTCTCACTCGTTGCTATTATCAATCGCACGGGCTCTTGGTTTCGCGCGGAGCCTTGATCGCGACCGCTGAATAATTATTCGCTGCGGAATTTTGGTGCAGTAAAAGCGCCACGCAAGACGCTACACTGTATCGCCGACATCGCCATCACCTGCCAATTTGTCCAGATGCTATATGCCGGCGAGACCCTGCCTGCCGCCAGCCATCCGAACATTGCACGCTATATAACAAATCATATGCAACGAGCATCTTTTAAAACCCTCATTAACAGCGACCCGTTTATCAAGGTTCCGTGACCGCAGGCTGCCCCGACGACAGGAGACGCCGTCAGTCGGCCGACCCTGCCGGCTCAGGGTGAATCTTCCCCATCACCGCAGCCGTCGAATTCGGCCTGCACGGGCCCATAGACTCGCAGCAGAACAGGTTTCACCCCGCGTGAAGATCTAACCGGCGGCGCTGAGATGATCTAAGCATTTCAGCACTTCAGCTTGATAGGTCTTACCTCGTTCGTTTTACAAATCCAAAACATTCAACGAAGTGGGCACATAGCCAAAGCCAATGTTGGCTTGCGGGTGCCACTGAAAAATTGACCCACCGAGTCCCATCCAGCCATAAAACCCCTCTCTACCGATATTCAGTGCGTGATCAAGCTTGGCGTTGTACTGCTCTGGCCGAGCAAATCGCGCCACGCCCCCTTGGGTAAACGTAGTGGCAGTAATGCCCATCTGGGCCTCAATAGGGTCGCCATGCAAAGCCTGCCAGGCTTGCTCGGTCAAATATCGAGTGCCCTCCCACTGACCACCGCCCGCCAACATGGCAGCGATTTTTGCCAAACCCCGAGCAGAACAGTTCGCATTCGCCGACGGCGTTTCACCCATCGCGATGGCAGGTTCGTTGAAAAATGCAATTCGATCCATCCCGGCAAAGGGCGGCGGTGCGCCCCTACCCGTGCCTCGGCGCATCGCCGGGATTATCTGGACCAATCTCTGCAATGTTTGAAAAATATTGTGTTCCATCTTTCTATTCAGAAACTTCGGTTTCAAGCTCTCCTTGAGCTGAAAACGCATATTCAGGACTGAGACTTTGACTCTTCGACTCAATTCTTCTTGCCTGACGCCGATGAAGGCATCGACACCCAGAGGCTGACTGATATCCTCACGTAAAAATTCACCAATAGTGCGGCCTGCAGGGTCGACTCGTCGGAACACCTCGTTCACAATCCAGCCCCGGGTGACCGCATGATATTCACGGGTACTGCCCGCGCGAAACGTCTGCCCATGATCTTCGATGATGCGACCAATTTTATTCTGCTTGATGTTCGCCGTGAGCAGATCATCCGCCTTGATCGATACGTTCAAGGCGGCGAGACCCGCCTCATGTCGCATAAGCTCAGCGACCGTAAGATCCGATTTGCCATTGGCGCCAAATTCCGGCCAGTAATCAGCCACTTTGGCCTGATAATCCAGCAAGCCCTTACTCACCAATGAAGCCATCGCCAGTGCTTCAAGGCTCTTGCCACTACTGAAAACATTGATTAGCGAGTCCGCAGAAAAATCCGCGTTGGCGTCCGTTGAGGCCCAAAGGTCAACGACCTTTTCACCCTGATGATAGACACAAAGCTGAGTATCTCTTTCTGCCAGGGTCTGCATGTTGCGCGTGTACAGGGTTTTAACGGACTCAAACCCTGGCGCGACAGTGCCTTGAATACGAATTTGGTTGGCGGGATTTTTACTCATCATCTGACCCAAAAGACTCAAAGCCAGCAGTGTACTTGAACAGCCGAGCACCGGATACACATGGCACGCGACCGAAATCCGGACACCGACGCACCCCAAGACATGGAGGCTGTACTAGCTCAGCATTTGGCACTAGTAGGGCCTATTAATATGTGCGTAAAATGATTACTGGCAATGCCCATCACCACGGCGACAAGACTCGGATTAAGTTAAACGAGACTCTGGCTTGACGGTGAACATTCGCAACACACCTTTTGATGCAGCAAGGATTGTATGTATATACCACCCTATTTCGCCGTAACCGACAGAGATGAGATTTTTGCCTTTATCGAAGCCAACGCCTTTGGCCAGTTGATTTCAATCGTTGACGGCCGGCATTGCGCGACTCATATCCCGTTTTTACTGTCGAAGGACAAATCTTGCCTGTTGACCCATGTGGCGCGGCAGAATCCCCAGCACCTGGAGATCGAAGGTCAGGAAGCATTGGTGACCCTGGCGGGCCCACATGGCTACATATCACCTTCGTGGTATGCCGGTGCAGGGGTGCCCACCTGGAACTATCAGGCCGTACACCTGTACGGCCAGTGCCGACTCATTACAGACCCACAGCAACTCAGCGCCACCGTTGAGGGACTGGCGGAAAAGTATGAGTCTGGCTTTGCTGAGCCTTGGCAACCGCAATATGGCTCATCGATGCTCAGCGCCATCATCGGTATTGAAATCGCTATCAGCGACATCCAATGTCAGTACAAGCTGAGTCAGAATCGTTCCGCAGAAGATCAGGAGCGAGTGATACAGCAACTACAGAGCGCTGACGCCCTTGCATTGGCTGAGGCTATGGCGAAGGCCAGGGTCAAACCGCAGCGTTAGATAAGTCCCGGCCGCGGCGTTACGGTCATTGTATGAGTACTCGATTGAATCGCTATCGATCTAAGTGATCGGCATTCGTTCCTGACGCAAGGCTTTTCTGCGCACCTTGCCCGCATCGTCTCGCAGGGGTTCCGGTGAAAACTCAATCGTCCTGGGAATTTTGTAACTCACCAGGCGTTCTCGCAGATGTGCCAACAGCGCTTCCTGAACAACATCGTTAGCAGGCGCATCAACGATGGCATACACATAATTACCCAGGTCTTCATGAGGCAAACCAATCACTGCTGAGGACCTGACCCCTGGATAGGCATCAATGGCAGCTTCCACTTCGGCCGGATAGATATTGGCACCGCCAGACAAAATCATGTCGGTTTGGCGATCAGCAAGATACAAATAGCCATCAGCGTCGAAATAGCCCATATCGCCAATACTCTCGTAACCACCCTCTATCGCTTTGGCTTCCGCACCGATATAACGATAGGTGCTACCCGGACCGGTGATTGGCCGCATGAACACTTCACCGATCTCACCCGGTGGCAACTCGCTGCCTGACTCATCAACAATAATCATTTCACAGGTTGCATTGGGCTTGCCCACCGAACCACGGTGGAGCAGCCACTCTTCACCAGTAATAACAGAGCCACCCTGCCCTTCCGTACCACCGTAAAGCTCCCAGATCACACTGGCCCCCAACCAGTCGATATAGGCTTGTTTTAACCAAGCCGGACACGGTGCGGCCAAATGCCACAGCACTTCCAGGCTGGACAGGTCATAACGGTTGCGCACCTCTGCCGGTAAATTCCAGATGCGCTGCATCATGGTGGGCACCATGTAAACAATATCCACCTGTTGCGATTCGATCAGACCCAAGGTTTGCTCTGCGTCGAAGCGAGTGGTTACGGTCACCTGGTTACCACGAAACAGGGCACTGATACCCCACAGGAACGGTCCATTATGGTACAGAGGCCCCGGAATAAGCATGGAACCCTGTACTTTGGTCTGCAGCCGATCTTCATCGATATTCCACACTGCCGGCGTGGTCGAGACGATCAACTTGGGTCTACCGGTGCTACCGCCAGAGGTCATCGCTTTGAAGGATGTGGCAATTCGCTCATCCAGGGCTTCACCAGTGATGGCTGCCGGCGGTTCAAAACCTACCGGCAGAGATTGAATGCCGGGCTGGTCATCGTCGCTGACGCCAACCACCAGTTTAGGCGCACCCACCTCGATAATCTGGTCTCGCTCAAACTTTGGCAGCCTGGCCGAAACAGGCTGGGGGGTTGCACCCACCTTCCAAGTAGCGAGCGTCGCTTTGAAAAATTCAATGCCGTTGGGCAGTGCGATAGTGACAAAGTCATCCTGGCCGACACCTAAATCTGCATAAACACGAGCCAGACGATTAGTCTCCCACTCCAGCTCTGACCAGGTGATCGTTTCACCTTCGTGACGGATGGCGACTCGATCGGGTTGAATGGCGGCCCAATGGGCGACGATACGTGAAATTGCTAATTCGGCCATCTGATTCCTTTAACGCCAGGTTGTTTACGATACGCACCAAGGTGTGACGCGGGCAGATGACACAGGCGGTCTGCGACCTAGCGCCATCTGCACCGACTAGTTGTCAATGATTCGCCCTAATCGGGCAAACCCAGCACACGCTTGCTGATGATATTCAGCTGCACTTCATTCGTCCCGCCATAAATGGTCACGGCGCGGTCTCGCAGCCAGCTTCGGGTTGCCTCGACCTCGTCAGCACCAAAGCCCTCGCCTTCCCAACCGATACCCGCCGAACCCCGCAAGAAAGACTTCAAAGAAGAACCCTCTTTCGAGAGGCTGGAACCGACAAACTTGAAGATAGACGTGGTGGCACCAGGCGCCTTGCCTGATCTCGACTCGTCATTTACTCGCTGAACTGTTAGCTGCAGGGCTTTTTCCTTCATGGTCTGGCGCAGGACCTTGTCTCGAGCCAGTGGTTCCGCGATCTTACCGTCTAGCTCACCGTGATACTGCTTGGCAATGATCGCAAACGCATTGGCTGGCTTGGGTTTCTTGGAACGAGGCGCTGGTGCGGCAGAGCGCTCATATTGAAGCAAGCGCTTACCCACCGTCCAACCCTTGTTCAGCTCACCCACCAGGTCATCCCTGCTGGCCACTGCATCATCAAAAAATGTCTCGCAGAACGGTGAAGAACCACTGATCAGCGCGATGGGCTTGATGGTGACTCCCGGCTGGTGCATATCCAGCAGCACAAAACTAATACCGTCATGCTTAGGCGCGGTGGAGTCGGTACGTACCAGGGCGAACATCCAGTCGGCGTGTTGGGCACCCGAGGTCCAAATTTTCTGACCATTGAGCACAAAATGATCACCGTCAGCGACAGCTTTAGTCTGCAGGCTCGCCAGGTCAGAACCGGAACCAGGTTCGCTGTAGCCCTG
>JABMOJ010000412.1 GCA_013204195.1 SAR86 cluster bacterium | reverse complement strand
GAGCTTCAACTGGGCCAGATATTGGTGATACGCCAGGGCTGGGATGAGAAAACCGTCGTTGTAATGGGCCTTTCAGAGCAACGCCGGGATGCCAGCAGCGCCGCCAGCCTGTATGAAGAAACGCCTGAGAGCATCACGAAACGCGAGCTAGCCCAGAGCCAGCGTCAAGCCGCCGGCGCAATTAACCCCGCTGCCGGCCGGCCGACTAAGAAAGACCGGCGTTTGATCCACCAGTTTCGAGAAAACAACGCGGATTAAAGTCCGTATATCAGCGGGCTTGAATTTGGCATACTCTGAGCCCTGACAGGGAATCTGACTTTTAGGATATATACCACATTGAACACACGCTCAACTGGCCAGGGCAATGCCTGGCGACCGGGAGTCGAGACCATCCATGTCTGCACCCACTGACATCCTTGCGAACGAGCATCAGGACCTATCGCCCGCCGCACTGATCGAACGAGCTCTGCTAACCCAGGAAGGTCAGCTGACGAGCTCTGGCGCCCTGGCCGTCGAAACCGGCATGCGGACAGAGCGATACCCGCTCGACCGTTTTATCGTCAATGAACCCAGCACCAGTGACACGATCGACTGGGGAGAGATCAATCAGCCATTTCCCAGCCGCCAATTCGACGAGCTCTGGTCCCGGGTTAGTAACTACTTGGCCGAGCGCGACACCTACACCAGCGAACTGCACGTCGGTCAGGATCTCGAGTATTACCTGCCGATTTATCTGAAAACCGAAACCGCTTGGCATAATCTGGTTGGGCAAACGCTATTTATTCGCCCGGACGCCTTTAATCCAAAAAGCAAAGAGGTCTGGTCAATCCTCCACGCCGCCAACTTCGACTGTGATCCCCAACGCGATGGCACCCGCAGTGAAGGCGTGGTCATCATTAATTTTGCCCGTCGCAAGGTCCTACTGGCTGGTTTGCACTATGCGGGAGAAATCAAAAAAGCCATCTTCGTCGTCCAAAACTTCTTACTCCCGGAAAAAGACGTCCTGCCCCTGCACTGCGCTGCCAACGCTGATGCAGAAGGTGCAGTCTGCTTGTTTTTGGGCGCGTCCGGGGCGGGCAAAACGACGCTGTCAGCGGACCCCGAACGATTACTGATTGGTGATGACGAACATGGCTGGGGTGAGGGCACCGTATTCAACATGGAAGCTGGGTGCTATGCCAAGTGCCTCAACATCAGCGAACCCAGAGACCCTGAAATTTTTCAAGCTATTCGCTTTGGCGCCCTGGTCGAGAACGTCGCAATTGACCCGCAGACCAGACTTCCCGACTATAGTGACATACGCCTGACCGATAATAGTCGGGCCTGCTACCCGCTCAGCCATATTGCCCAGGTTTTCAAATCGATCACTGCGTCGGAACCCAAGACTATTATTTTTCTAAGCCGCGACTTGAATGGGGTGCTGCCCGCGGTTGCTCGACTCTCTCGAGAAGCCGCCGCTTATCATTTTTTGACTGGCTATTCGACCCGCCTCAACGCCCACGCGGACAATGCCGACGGCACAATAGAAACCGTGTTCTCCGCTTGTTTCAGCGCACCCTTTTTGCCCAGACCAGCACCACTGTATGCTGACCTATTTATGCAGCGCCTTGACGAACATGACACTCAGGTTTATCTGGTAAATACGGGCTGGTACGGTGGCTCTGCCGCAAATGGCGGTCAACGCATCAGCCTGGCCCTAACCCGTCGAATCATCAACGCGATACACAGCGGCGAAATTCTTGAAGCCGAGACCAACGCTCTGCAGCCACTGAATCTGACAATACCAACTCGACTTGAGGGTATCGATGCTGCCCTGCTAGATCCCCGCATGTCCTGGCCTGACGCATCAACCTATGATCAGGCGGCAGGCGCACTTGCAGAGCAATTCGTCGCGAATTTTCAGCAATACGCTGTCGACACCCGAATTATTAATGCTGGCCCACTCGGCCACGCGACACCTTTAAGAGCACATTAGAACCAATGACCCATCTTTTGACAGACTCGTTGACCTTCCTCAGCAAGGCTTATGCCGACGGCCCACTGGAGTTCAACCGCGGCATCGAACGCGAGGCGCTTAGGGTCGATGCCGCGGGCAAACTCGCGCAGACCCCGCACCCAACATTTCTTGGCTCGAAACTGACCCACCCGACCATTACGACAGACTTTTCAGAGTCTCAGGTAGAGCTCATCACACCAGTCGCAAAAACAGCAGATGCCGCCTTGGCCATGCTCAACGATGTGCATCGCTATGTCTATTCCGGCCTGGGCGATGAAACGCTCTGGTCCGCCAGCATGCCTTGCGTCCTTGGCGAAGAACAGAGCATCCCCCTGGCTCAATATGGACCGTCGAATATCGGGCGCCTGAAGACCACCTACCGGCAGGGTTTGAGCAATCGTTACGGCCGCGCGATGCAAACGATCTGTGCGATCCACTACAATTTCTCAGTAGACCCATCACTGTGGCAGCATCTATCTCATCTCGAAAAACAAACTAACGACAAGCACTATCGGTCTCAAAGATACTTTGACCTGATGCGTAATTTTAGACGACTGTCTTGGCTGCCTATTTATCTTTTCGGCGCGTCCCCAGCAGCCTGCAAAAGCTTTGTTAAGGGGCGTAAACACAGCCTTCAAGATTTTGACGCTGACAGCCTGTTTCTGGAGAATGCCACCTCCTTACGCAATGGCGACCTAGGCTACCAGAGCGAAACCCAAGCGGGCATGCTCGACGTTTGCTACAACTCACTAGACAATTATATCGGCACTCTGGCTAAAGCCATCTGTACGCCGCACGAAATTTATCAAAGGCTCGGCGTGAAACATGACCAGCAATATTTACAGGTCAGCGGGAATATTTTGCAATCAGAAGCCGAGTTTTACACAACCATACGAGCTAAGTGTGTACCCCCCAAGGGCGCCAACTTTCTCGCAACCTTAAAGGATGAGGGCGTTGAATACATTGAGGTTAGACTCTTGGATGTTAATCCCTATCTGCCGCTGGGCATTGACGAAACCGAGATCCATTTTCTTGATGTGTTTTTATTGTACTGCTTATTAATCGCCAGCCCCGAACATGATCCGGCGCTTTGTGCCAGTGTCACCAGCAACCTACGCGCCGTCGTTCACAACGGCCAAGACACGTCGACTATTATCGACAATTTGGGCCAACAACAATCGATTAAAGCCTGGGGTCAAACCGTACTGGCAGACCTCATGCACGTCGCGCAGTGGCTCGACAAAACCAACGGCGTCGATGTCTACGCCACTAGCGTCGGTGCTCAACAAGCTAAGCTCGCGGACAGCGGGAAAATTCCAAGCGCTCGAATCATCGAAGACATGCGCGCTGAACCCATGCCATTCTTTCGCTTCGCGATGAACCAGTCGCAAGCGCATAAAGCGGAATTTAAGCGACAAGCCTTGAGTCAGACAGAGCTCGCTTACTTCCAGGCGCTGTCTGAAACGTCACGACGGGAGCAAGCTAAAATTGAAGCGACTCCCGGTCCGAATTTCGATGCCTATCTCGAGGCTATGTTGAAGACTTACCAGAGCCTGTGAACCATCTCGCCCATTTCCAACTAGCCGGGGCAGAACACGCGCTCATCGTTGGTGGATTTCTTGGTGACTTTGTTAAAGGCCGATTACCTTCTGAGTACGATGCCAACATTGACCGCGGTATTCG
>JABMOJ010000411.1 GCA_013204195.1 SAR86 cluster bacterium | reverse complement strand
GTCCAGGAAAGCTCCGCCAGGTAGATTTTTTCGGTCAGAAGCGGATCTTTGAGCATCGGCAACAGCACGGCTTTTTCAAGTTGCGCACAATAAGGACAGTCTGGCCGCGACACGTACAACAGGAAAATCTGCTGCTGCTGAGTCACCTGACGGCCCTGACGTGCCAGGTCTACTGCTGCCTCAATCGGCTGCGCTGCCGCCAAGCCAGACAACAGGCAGAGAATGAGTCCAAACCACCACTTCATCGCTGAAGCCACTCGAGCATGCTGTCCACTAGCTCATCGGTGTACAGATCACGGAAAAAATGATCAGCGCCGTCAATCCATTGCACGGTGACCTGTTGGTTTTTTTCAAACAATGCAACCTGTGACTTAAAACCGTTTGCTAAAGGGTCTTCTGTACCTTCAAACACCAGCACCGGTCGCCTCACAGTGGCCAATAGCGCGGGCGTATTACGGTTGGGCTCAGCGTCATAGTAAGAGAGAAAACTACTGGCCAGCACCTCAGCTGTGGGGCAATAGACTACGCCAGCCTTGATGATCGCCTTGGGATCCGCCTGAGCCTGGGCCATGACGTCCGCCAGCGAGCGACCCACCTGGGCTTCATAACCGGTAGCGCTCTCAGCCGCATTCCAGGTCATCGGCGCTATCAGCACAAAACGTTTAACTTCTGGCGCCTGAAACTGTTGTTGATAAAGCATCACCTGATTGCCGCCCCGTGAGTGCCCAACCAGAACAATATGGTCTGACAAGGTCTTGGCAAATTCGACCCAACGATTAATCTCTGCCGCAGCATCCGCATGATTGGCCTTGATCACCGTATCGCAGCTCATGAAGCCCTGGCGATCGCTGACACCCAGACTCAAAGTTATCGCCAGGCTATCGTAGCCATTGGCGGCCAGGCTATCTTGCAGTCCCGCAATAATTTCCATGCCCCCATGAGCCCAGGTGCCATGGACGATCAGAAACAGTGGTCCGCTGCCGGGCTCGGCGGATTCCTGCCAATTGGCATTCAACAGCAACCCTTGGTGTTCGAGCTGCACGGGTGTGGCGGCAATGGCGCTCATCGGAAACAGGGCGAGCATGATGAGTAACAAGTGTATTGATTTGCGGCGCATCAAAATGACTCCATCTCGAGGGTTTGAAACAATCGGCCGGCATTCTTTACCGCTAATTCTTCAAAGGTATTCAGGTGGGCATATTCCGACTGATCGATCGCATAAGCTTGCGCAAGACCACCACCAGCATCGAGAATCTCCTGCACCTGAGCGGTTAAATACTGTAGGTAGCCCTGAGTATTGGTTCTCACGGTTTCAATATCGGTGGGTCCACCATGGCCTGGAATCAGAGCCAAAGGCTGAAGTTCAGTCATGCGCTGAAACGAATCAATCCAGGCCGCAACATTAGTGTCGGGGAAGATCGCCAATAAACGCTGATGAAAAGCGATGTCGCCAGTGATCAAGGTTTTTTCATCGGGCAACCAGACGGAAATATCACCAGGCGAGTGGGCCTCGCCAAAACTGATCAAGTGGATAGACCGGTCACCCAGGTTTAGTTGCATACGCTGCTCAAACTCCAAATCTGGAATCGCCACATAGGTGCCATCGGCCTGGTCGCGGTTGCGTTGGCTCATACTCGACAACATCTTGGTAGCCTGCTGTCGAACCGCCGCGGCGGCCAGCCGATGAGCAATAATTTTCACGCCTTGGTCACGCCAGTAACTATTACCCAACACAGCATGGCCCTGGCCATTTTCGTTGATCAGCCAAACCACGGGGGTCTGCGTAATTTGCCGAATAGACTGATGCAGCCGTGCGGCCAGCTGATAACTGTCACCACCGTTAATGACCACAACACCGGCCGCTGTCACAATGACGCTTAAATTATTGTTATGTCCGCCATTTTCATAGGTAGGCGGACCGGTGTCGCCAATCGCGACATAGACACTCGCCGATACCTGAGTCAGCGGCAGCGGTACTACAGGATCAATCAACGCACCGATAGCTGGCCCGCACAGCAACCCACAAGACAACAGCACGAGTTTCGAGGTTTTCCGAAAGGCCAGCAGAAAATGTGCCGTCTGCATGTTATTCAACATTTTTATCCACGGGTTAAAGCCAATTTGTGAAGGTCGCCCCATTAGTATATGAGTATACCTTAATATAATAACCTGCTAAATTGAGTCTTCGTCTATTGGAGGACATATTTATGAACGACAATCCGATTATTTCCTGGAAAATCGCCGGCGTGGCTTTAGGCCTGCTTTTAACCCTGGCCACCTATCTCGTTTCACCACTCGGTGTCTCTACACAATTTGTCGTCACTGACGCCATCGTTTTGCATAAGGTCGCACCCGCGGTGGCTGAGAGCAACACTTACTTAGCAAAATACGGTGTCGAACAGGACTGGGGCGTCGGCTACGGCTGGATGCTGATTCTCGGCATGATCGTTGGTGGCGGTGTCACTGCACTTATGTTTCGAGACAAGCAGCCTGAGAGCGACAAAGGCTCAATGCCAGCCATGTGGACCGCAAAGTTCGGTCCGTCAGAAGGCAAGCGCTACGCAGCTTCTTTTTTTGGCGGTCTGTTACTGCTATTTGGCGCAAGACTTGCCGGCGGTTGCACCAGCGGCCATATGATCAGCGGCATATCCCAGCTAGCAGTGAGTTCAATGATTTTCGGCGTGGTGACCTTCGCAGTTGCGATACTGGTTGCGAAATTAATCTATAACAATCAGGTGAAAATATCATGATGACACTGATTATCGGTTTTCTAATAGGCTGCGCCTTTGGCGCGATTCTCTTTCTCGGCGGGGCTTCCAGCTACCGCAAGATCCTCGGTACCTTGTTACTCAAAGACATGACCATTATTAAGTTAATGATGACCGCCATCGGTGTCGGCACGCTGGGCATTTACCTGCTCGACCAGGGCGGTCTGGCACACATGAGCATTAAGCCTGCTTATATTTGGGGTATTGTTGCTGGTGGTGCGATTTTCGGCACTGGCTGGGCCATTTCAGGCTACTGTCCCGGAACCTGCCTAGTGGGCACAGCGGAAGGCAAGTTTGATGCGGTTGCAACATTAATCGGCGGACTGGTTGGCGCACTGATTTTTGCGTGGGCATTCCCCATGCTAGATGAGTTGTTATTGCAGAATGCCAACTTTGGCAAGATCACCATTCAAGGCCTGCTTGGCATCAATGGTCTCTACCTGGCGGTACCCTTCAGCTTTGCGATGTTGTTTGCTGCGTTTTTCTTATTAAAAGATCGCTACGAGTAAGTCACCGCGGTCAACGGACTCATTGACAGCAATGTCGAAGAGAAGCAAGAGCGGGCAGTGACCAGACACTGTTCGCTCTTTTTTTTGCGCTGGATAACCGATGGTCACCCAGTTTGAGAGGAAATGCTAAGGACGAATCGGTGTATAGCCGGCCTGGATTTCGTCAAGCATAAAGGCAACGCCTGTCTGAACACCCATCACGCCTGCCAATATTGGCGGACGCACGCCAGTCTTACGTTGAATGGAATCAAGGGTGTTCTTACACACATAGAACCTGACATCGTTGGCTATTAGACTGTCAATTCTCACCTTGTTCGGGTTTGTTTCGCCACTGAGCATATGCACGCCCGCGCCAAACGCAATGATTTCGATATCGATATACTCCGGGCCCTTGTAGTACTTGATGAGATTATTGGCAATGTCGAGCACCGCCGTAT
>JABMOJ010000410.1 GCA_013204195.1 SAR86 cluster bacterium | reverse complement strand
GGTGGTTTCGGACATAGAGGTTCCAGGCAAAAAAGACTGACGCGGATAAATAGGGTGTTTGGGGCGCGAGTATAGGGTTCTGATGATCGAATACAACACTTTATAGCTAAAAACATGAGTATTTTCCAGTTTCTCAGGGTCAGGAAAGTACAGATTGCACATCACTATCAAACAGCTTCAAACCTTGCTTGAAAAAGCGTCCTAAATCCGCATCGGTCGGAAAGGTGTGATAGGTGCCAACCGGCGGTTGTGGCTGGCATTTGACGGGCTCGCCGACGTGTAATAGCTCAATGGTTTTGATGATGGTTTCACACCCGCCAGCATAGAGGTTGAGAACGTGCCAGAGGTATGAGCGCTGGCGATCAACTGGCAAACGAGTGGTGCTGATAATGCGCCCGGTATCGATGCTGCTGTCGTCGATATAGTGGAGGGTAGTGCCGAGTTCTGAAGCACCCTTGAGCATGCCCCAGAAAGAAGCCATGACACCGCGGTAGTCGGGCAGAGGGCCTGAATGCAGGTTGATGACGCCGTGCCTCGGCAGAGCTATTACAGGCTGCTGCAGAATGACGCCATAACGGATAGTGACGACCAGATCAGGTCTGCCAGCCGCCAAAATGCTCTGGCCTGCGGGGGAATTGATCTGATTTAAAGTATCGATGGGTCTGCCGATCAGTTTGCCCAGGGCGCTGAATGATTGCAGTCTCGAGGCAGTGCTCGCGTGGCTATCCGATTCCTCGCTGAGGCTGTGCAATAGTGCTTGTTCAAATGACTGTAGTGCTTCTAGCGCCTGTGGTTTTGCACCGACTTTGCCAACTCTGGATGACAAGTACACTGTGATGCGATGATCTTTCAGTTTGGGTAATAACAGGTTCAAGGCGAGATTGCTGGCGATGTCGTGGTTGGCAAGTAGCGTAATGTTCACGAAAAATGTGTCCTGCCGTCATTGCGATGAAGGTGGCGGTGCCATCTCGAGTGTGGGCCTAGTGCGCTGCGATGAGCGCGAATCAGCAGATCCTACTATAAGTGGAGATTCTGATTAATCCTCAGGGAGATGGTTCCGCTCCCGGGGTAGCTTCCTTGGCTAGTCGAAGGCCCAGTCCTGCATAACGCTCATAGTAAACCGGTACTCACGGAAGTCGAGTATCACGCCATCTTCGGTTATCTCAACTAGGCGCAATTCAGGCGCGATATATTCGTTTTCCCGCATCATTCGGCCGTTGATGTTGACCAACCGAAAGTCATCAGAGTACAGGTGGCTCGAAAATACCAGGTCCGGTATTTGGCGTTGAATGTCGTCCGGGAGTTCACTGATGCGTTGGGGTGCGATGATTCGATTTGAATCCAGGTCAGTATAGTCAGCGGGCGTAATGCGTTGCTCGGGGTCGGCTGATGGCTCTGGCGCGTAAGTGGGTTCGCGTGGTTTCGTGGCGTCGGTTGCAGTCGTCATGCCAACCAATGGCGCGGAAGACTCGAAGGCGGTGGCTGTTTCGGTGGCTAGCGTCGGACTATTGTTGCTGTTCTGAAATAACCACAAGCCGATACCAGTGAGATTGAGCATGATTAGGCTTACAGTAATAGCAACCCATGGCATTTTGTAAATCGTCGAGGGGTGATCCGTGGGATGAACAGTCATCAGATCCGGTGTGTTCTGATTCTTTCGCTGTTGCTCGGATTTTTGTAAGGCATCAAGGATATAGGACATCAGTTATTGACTCCGGCGCTCAAGAACGGGATGTCAGTCCCAGCAATACTGTTGAGTTGAATCCAGGTGCGGGCACCCACCATTCCGTCAGGATCAATGCCGGAATTTTTTTGGAAAGTTTTGATCCGTTGTTCTAGATTCAAATCGAATAAAAACCCGAGCTCTCCAGTGGGCTTGCCTGTATCGATGATGCTCAAGGTGTCCACCAATGTATCAACAATGGTGCCGGAGTCGCCAAGTTTTAGGACTTGCTGATAGCCCAGTGGTGAGCGCCAAAGCGCGATACCGTTGAAGCGGCCGGCGGCCGCCAATTCACTTCGAGCTATCCAAAAT
>JABMOJ010000409.1 GCA_013204195.1 SAR86 cluster bacterium | reverse complement strand
GTACCCCGCCGTAGCATCTCCAGTCGTTGTTCTGGCTGACTACCCGGGCGCTCCCGATGGGCAGGGATCCCAACAGGGATCAATTTGACCCGCTCGACCCCCAAGGCTTGTCGCACTTCTACCGCCGAGCGTAAATGGCCAAAGTGCACCGGGTCGAAGGTACCACCTAATACGGCGAGCCCCATGTTAATCAATGCCTCCCGCTCTCAGTACTTGCTCACGCACCGGCAATGCCGCTGGATCGTTAACGTCTATGGCCGTCTTCTCCGACCGGGTCCTGGAACGCCGTAAGTCGGGCAGCCTGCCTCAAATCGCGCATCGGTGGCTCAATAGCCAGCCAATATGTCCCGGCGGCAACACTCGAGTTCTTTTCGGCCATCCAAATGCCGACTATTGTAACTGATTGAGGTAGGTCTCCCTAACCCAGAATCATGTTAGTCGTGAACCGTCAATACTTCGATCAAACTGCCGAGCATCTGCCGGCGGCCCTGCTGGGCGCTATTCGGTGTCGCCGCGTGCAGACTGAAATCAACTTTATCCCAGACCTGACGAGTTTCTGCTTGACGAGGCCGCACTGAGTCACGCTTGTATATCCGCTGAAACGATCTAACTCTGCGATTCCTGCATGCGCGTAATCAAGGTCTCAAGATCGGCCAGGCGCGCAATGGGGTTTTTCATCTCGAGCATACGTTGCTTGAACAGGTTTGGTAACGGTAGCAACTCCGTCAAACGACCACCAACATCCGTCGCGTCCAAGAAATCGACAATCAGGTTCAAGTTCTGTACAGCCTCATGCTCCAACAGCGATTCTAATAAGCTGACGAGGTGTTGCTTGTCTTCGGGCACCACGGCCGACGCCTCGGACGGCAGAAACTCAACTTGCGCCATCATCAATCGATCTGTCTGTTCATATTGATCGCGAATAACAAACTTACGAGTACCCTCAACCAGGATGTCGAGTGCGCCGGTCTTACCCTGGTCAAAATCTACCAGGGTTGCCAGGGTTCCCGTATAAGCGATACTGGGCAATTGTTCATCACGGTGATTGAGCATCGGCTGACCTTCCCTGATCATCACAACGCCAAAGCCTGAATCGCTGCGCATGCAGGCGGTGAGCATATCCAGGTAACGTGTTTCAATAATTTGCAACGGCAAACGGCCACCTGGAAACAGCACAAGGGGCAAAGGAAAAAGCGGTATTTCAGCCATGTTGCGAGTCTACTTCTATCTGTCTGAATAAAATGAATGGGGGTATTTTTGCGGATTTCCGCTGGTCTTCGCAGGACACCGTTTAAGCACGACCGCGCAAGATAGATTGTCTATCCCGCCAGCGCTCGCTACACTCGCGCTTTCACCGTCGCGCGGACAGCATCATTGGATATACTACACACTATCACTTTGGCTTTGATCCAAGGCTTGACTGAATTTTTGCCAATCTCAAGCTCTGCCCATCTGATTTTGCCGTTCCAGATTCTTGGCTGGCCTGATCAAGGACTCGCCTTCGACACCGCCGTTCACTTAGGCTCGCTCATCGCCGTCGTCTGGTATTTTCGAGTTGACCTGTTCAATTTGATCAGTGCCACGTTGGCCTACCTGGTCTCGGGCAAACCTACCCAAGACAGCCGTCTGGCCATCAACCTACTCATTGGCAGCCTGCCCATCATTCCGGTCGGGCTACTGTTGAAAGACGTCGTGGAAATTAATCTGCGATCGATTGCTGTGATTGCCTTCACGACGATCGCTTTCGGACTGCTACTCTGGCTCGCAGACATTAAGGGACGTCAGACCAGGACCGACACAGAGCTCACCTGGCGTCAGGCACTGATTATTGGTTTCGCTCAATGCTTCGCTCTGGTTCCCGGCACATCCCGCTCTGGCGTGACCATGACCGCCGCTTTGTTCTGCGGTTTCACTCGCGAAAGCGCCTCAAGAATCTCGTTTTTACTCTCGATTCCAGCCATCGCCGGTGCCGCAACCCTGAAGACCATCGATCTGGTCACCAGCGACCTCAGCGTCGACTGGCTGACGCTAGGACTGGGTTGTAGCCTCGCGGCCATCAGTGCTTATGTTTGTATCCGCTTGTTTCTCAACGTCATCAACCAGCTGGGCTTCTTGCCCTTTGTCATCTATCGCCTGGCCCTCGGCGGCGTATTGATCACGCTGTTGTTATGATGCTCACCTAAAACGGAATATCATCGTTGAAGTCGTCTTTTGGTGGCGCCGCATAGTCATTATTCTGCGCATTGCCCTGATTCCTGCCGCCACCATTGTAGCCAGCATTATCGTTACCACGACTCTGATCATAACCACCGTCGTTGCTGTTGCTATTGCTGCTACCGTACTCTGGACGACCGCCACCATTGCTACCGCCACCGCTGTCGCCACGACCCCCAAGCATTTGCATCTCATTAGCAATGACCTCAGTGGTATAGTGCTTCTGACCATCTTTTTCCCACTGGTTGGTTCGCAACGCCCCTTCGATATAGACGCTGGAGCCCTTCTTCAAATATTGCCCGGCGATTTCTGCAAGCCGATTGAAGAAGACGATGCGATGCCACTCAGTACGCTCTTGCTGTTGGCCGGAATTTTTATCTTTCCAGGACTCAGTCGTCGCGATACTGATGGTTGTTACGGCGCTGCCGTTTGGCATGGAGCGCGTTTCAGGGTCATTGCCCAGATTACCCACCAAAATAACCTTATTGATACCTCTTGCCATTCTGCTCTCCTTGTTAATTATCCTGTCGCGACAAATGTCTATCTAGCGGTTGCCAGTCCTTCGCGCTCTAATTGCATCAGCGCATTGGTATCGAGCTGATCCTTATTGATTTTCAAATAGGCGACTTTCTCACCCTCGAGCAACACAACGTCCATTACACCTTTAACGGATAATAACGTGTCTGCGACCTCTTTGGCACTTAGTTGCGCGAGATGATCCAAATGAAACACTTGGCTACCTAGATTACCGGTCTTCTTTAGCTTCAGTGAAATCAACAACCAACCCATACACAGGGCAGTATTCACGTACAGCAGGTAGGTCATGTCGCCAGTGGATAGCAACAAACCACCGAGCGCACCGCCAGCAAAGGCACCGGCGAACTGGCCAGTAGAATAGATGCCCATCGCCGTACCTCGCGCACCGGCCGGCGCTGACCGACTCACCAGGGCCGGCAATATCACCTCGAGCAGATTAAACGCCATAAAGAATATTGCCATTGAGATGAGTACCGGATAGAGGTTCACCACATTGACGAATAACAGCATCGACACTGCAAAGCCGCCAATCATCAGGAGTAACATGGCTTTGGTCAAAGCAGGTTTGTCCGAGAGCCACATAAACGGGCCCATCAGAACAAAGGTCGTTAGCAACAACCCAAAGTAAACCAGAGAATGATCTGACGTCTGAATCTCACCGGTCCCCGCCAATAGCGCAGGAAACACCAGGAAACCTGACATTAGCAGGTAGTGCAGCATAAACACGCCCAACACCATTCGACGCAGATCGGGGCTGGCTGTGATCTCCAGCAACCGCTCGGGCCTGAGGCCAATTTCCGGATTGCGGACCGCCACCTTCGCGTCTGGAATTAAGGTGAACAACACCACAATGCCGAGCACCCCACTGATCGCAGCAAAGTAAAAGATACCCGACAGGCCCGCCTGAACAAACACCAAAGGCCCCGCGACTAGGGCAACGGCGAAACTGAGGCCGATACTGATGCCAACGATAGCCATAGCCTTAGATCGCTGATCGACCCGAGTGACATCCGAGAGCAACGCCAGCAAGGCGCTAGCGATGGCACCACAACCCTGCAGCAGTCGACCGACGATGACGCCGATTATCGTATCCGCATTCGCTGCGACTAGACTACCAAAGATAAACATCAGCAAACCCGCTAAAATGACAGGTTTTCGGCCAAATTTATCTGATAGCAATCCCATGGGAATTTGCAACACTGCCTGGGACAGCCCATAGACTCCCAGCGCCAAGCCAATCAGCAGCGGTGTTGCCAACGCTAGGTCAGCACCTACCGCCGGCAGCACCGGTAGAATCATAAAAAGGCCCAGCATTCTAATGACATACAGCAAGCCGATGGAGATTGCTGCTCGCAATTCTTGTTTATTCATAAAATTATTCGATTTTGGCAACGAAAGCATCAGTGTGGAGTTGCGGCGGGCATGTCAAACATAGGACAATCCGGACGCCGCGGATGATAGCAAAATCCAGCTTCTACTGACACTCGAATGAATCGATCTCCGAGCAAACTTACCGCATATTCTCTCGCTCAGGCTGTTAGTATACCCACACCTCACTGAGTACGTTTTTCTTCATGGACACTATTTCAATCCGTGGCGCCAGGACACACAACCTGGCCAATATCGATCTGGATATACCCAGAAACAAACTAGTCATTATTACCGGCCTATCAGGCTCCGGCAAATCCTCTCTGGCGTTTGATACCCTCTACGCCGAAGGTCAAAGACGTTACG
>JABMOJ010000408.1 GCA_013204195.1 SAR86 cluster bacterium | reverse complement strand
GGGGCATTTCGAGTCATAGAGACGGGCTATTTCAGCGCTATGACGTTGAGTCAGGGCATTTATCTAATGATATTGTCACGACCATAGCGGAGAGTAAGACTGGTGATATCTGGATTGGCACCTATGGTGGTGGGTTGAACCGTCTGACCCATTCAAACGTCGATGAAGACGTTTATCATTCTTCAGCATTGCCCGACCAGAATTTGGCGGATAAGCGCATCATGGCTTTAGCGATCGATGAGACTAACAATGTCTGGATAGGCACTCGAACTGCCGGGCTATATCGACTCGGCCCGGGTTTGGGCGAAGTGGCGCATTTTGCGCATGACCCGGCCGATGCAGAATCTATTGGCGCTAACGCTATCACTGCTATTTTTCCCACGGATAATGCAATTTGGGTCGGCACTTATGGTGGCGGGCTCAATCGGCTGGATCTGGCCAGCGAAAAGATAACTCGTTATATCCATCAAGCGAATGATGACACCACATTGGGTAGCAATCGCGTGCTGACGATCTATCGAGATAGGCAGAGCGTGTTTTGGATCGGCACTGAGGATGGTGGTTTGAATCGTTTCAATCCTGATTCAGGTACATTTACGCGCTATATGCATGACCCCAAAAATCCCGATAGCATTTCCCATGACACCGCCTGGGAAATTCTGGAAGCCACAGACGGTTCACTCTGGGTCGGTACCCTGGCCGCTGGTTTAAATCGTTGGTCAGCGGTAGACAGGCAAGTCAATCGGCCGGTATTCAAGCACTATACTAAAGGCAGCGGACTCAGCGGTGATACGATTTACGGTATCCTGGAGAGTCCTTCAGGCGCAATCTGGTTGAGTGGTGATAAGGGCTTATCAGAGCTGAATCCTGACACCGACGAAATACGATACTTTGACAAGAATGATGGCATTGGCGGCGATGAGTTTAATTTTGGTGCGCGTTTGCGCAACCATGCCGGGCACCTTATGTTCGGGGGTGCCGCCGGCATAGTGGTTTTCTGAGGCTTGTTCATCACCGCAGGCTATCATGCGCACAAGTATTCGGCCTGTTGCTTGTCGCCTTTCGATTGACGACATTAGGCAGGGGCGCCTGCGAGGCTTTGTTTAAGGGCTTTAATGCCCACATAATCATCAAAGGCACGCCATAAATGCACCAGGGCCGTCAGGCTCATGGTGTCACGAAGCCCATTGGTGCTGAAGTTAGGTTCGAGGAGAGCCGCGGCAAACTGGTCCCAGGTCCAAGCTAATCAAACTCAATATAAAGAGCAACACCGCAGATGCCAAGGCGCGCGTCCCTAGAGCGACCATGCTATGTGTCATGGCGATACAGGGCGCAAGATAGACGCAGCCGAAACTGCCAGGACAATGTTGCAGCGATACCGTATCCCTATACAGCAAAGTGTTGCGTGCGCAGGGGATGGCGGACAGGGTTGAGATAGCAAGGCCAGCGGTCAGCACCAAGCTGACTTTGATTGGCAAGTAGCGGTCTGCTTAACGGCTTAAGCAGGTCCCGCAGGTCGGCAGGTGGCCAGTTGGCGTGTTGCTCGTCTTAGAAGCTATCCCCAGGCACACGCACCCAGCCTTCCATTAACACCCGTGCGCTGCGGCTCATGCTGGCCTTGACGACAACCCAGTCACCCTCGACCAAGCTGGCCTCGGCACCCACCCGCAACGTCCCGGAAGGATGTCCGAAGCGCACTGCATCCCGCTCGCCGCCGCCGGCGGCGAGATTCACCAGGGTGCCAGGTATGGCGGCGGCAGTCCCGATGGCGACAGCCGCGGTGCCCATCATGGCATGATGCAGTTTACCCATGGATAAGGCGCGCACGCGCAGGTCAATATCGGCGGCCGTAACGGCTTTACCGCTGGACGAGACATAGGCTTGGGGAGCTGCGACAAACGCGACTTTAGGTGTGTGCTGGCGTCCCGCGGCCTGATCAATGGTCTCGATCAATCCCATACGAACCGCGCCATAGGCCCGAATGGTTTCAAACATGGCGAGGGCCTTGTCGTCATTGTTGATGTCATCCTGCAATTCACTGCCGGTGTAGCCGATGTCGCAGGCATTGATGAAAATGGTTGGAATGCCCGCGTTGATCATAGTTGCTTTAAGTGTGCCGACGCCGGGTACTTCAAGGTCATCCACTACCTGCCCCGTTGGGAACATGGAGCCGCCGGCGTCATCGTCCGCCGGATTCATAAAATCCAGGACGACTTCAGCCGCAGGAAATGTCACACCGTCGAGCTCGAAGTCGCCAGTTTCCTGCACAGTGCCATTGTTGATGGGGATATAGGCGATAATAGTCTTCTTGATATTCGCCTGCCAGATGCGCACGGTTGCAATACCATCTTTGGGAATGCGGCTCGCATCCACCAGGCCGCTGTTGATGGCGAATGCGCCGACTGCCGCCGACAGGTTGCCGCAGTTGCCGCTCCAGTCAACGAAGGCCTTGTCGATAGCGACCTGACCGAATAGATAATCCACATCGTGATCCGGCTGGCTGCTCTTCGCTAGAATGACGGTTTTGCTGGTGCTGGAGGTTGCGCCCCCCATGCCGTCAGTCTGTTTGCCGTAGGGATCTGGGCTGCCGATAACCCGCAATAGGAATGCATCTCGAGCGGCACCGGCAACCTGGGTCGATTCAGGCATGTCGTTGAGGCTGAAGAAAACGCCTTTGCTGGTGCCGCCACGCATGTAAGTGGCAGGAATTTTAATTTGGGGTACGTGAGGCATCGTTGTCTCGTCAGTTAAGGCCACCTGTTGGTGGCGATTTGTCTGTTAATAATCTATGTCTGCAGGCTGAGTTTAAGCGTTGGCGGATTCCAGAAAATCCTGCGCGAAGCGTTGTAGTACACCACCTGCATCATAAATCGAAACCTCTTCGGCAGTGTCTAGTCGGCAGGTGACTGGCACTTCTAGCTGCTCACCGTTTTTACGGGTAATGACCAGGGTCAGGGCGGCTCGCGGCGTAGGTTTGCCAATCACGTCGTAGGTTTCTGTGCCATCAATTGCATAGGTTGCACGGTTCTCGCCAGCCTTGAATTCCAACGGTAAAACGCCCATGCCGACGAGGTTGGTTCGGTGAATGCGCTCAAAACCCTCGGCAACAATCGCTTCGACACCGGCCAGTCGCACGCCCTTGGCGGCCCAGTCGCGAGAAGAACCTTGACCATAGTCAGCGCCAGCGATAATGATCAAGGGCTGTTTCCGTTCCATATAGATCTCAATGGCTTCCCACATGCGCGTGATCGTACCTTCTGGTTCCAGGCGGGCCAGAGAGCCTTGTTTGATTTCGCCGTTGTCTAGCACCATTTCGTTCAGCAGTTTTGGATTGGCAAATGTAGCCCTTTGCGCCGTCAAATGATCACCGCGGTGAGTCGCGTAGGAATTAAAATCTTCCTCTGGCAGGCCCATTTTATGTAGGTATTCGCCGGCTGCGCTATCGAGCATGATGGCATTCGAGGGTGACAAATGGTCGGTGGTGATATTGTCACCTAACACAGCCAGAGGGCGCATGTTCTTGAGTGCTCGCTCTCCCGCCAAGGCGCCTTCCCAATAGGGTGGGCGGCGAATGTAAGTGCTCTCGGGGCGCCAGTCATAGAGCGGATCGGTCTGGTCAGTGACGTCCTTCAAGGTAACAAACATAGGATCGTAGACCTTACGGAATTGCTCTGGTTTGACGCTCTGCTTGACGATGGCGTCTATTTCCTCATCCTTCGGCCAGATATCTTTTAGTCTGACGGGCGTACCTTCGGTGTCGTAGCCCAGGATGTCCTTTTCAATGTCGAAGCGTATGGTGCCGGCGATGGCATAGGCCACGACCAGCGGTGGCGATGCCAAAAATGCTTGTTTAGCATAGGGGTGAATCCGCCCATCAAAATTGCGGTTGCCTGACAATACGGCTGTGGCGTAAAGATCTCGGTCGATCACTTCTTGTTGAATAACAGGGTCCAGTGCGCCACTCATACCATTACAGGTAGTACAGGCAAAACCGACGATGCCAAAACCGAGTTGCTCGAGTTCTGACAGCAGATTCGCATCTTCCAGATACAATTGAACGGCTTTTGAGCCTGGCGCCAGCGAGGTTTTAACCCAGGGCTTGCGTGTCAGACCCAGGGCGTTGGCATTGCGTGCAATCAAGCCGGCGGCGATCACATTGCGCGGGTTGCTGGTATTCGTGCAGCTGGTGATCGCGGCGATAATAACAGCGCCATCGGGCATTTTTCCGGCTTCATTCTCGATGATGCCGCTGATGCCGCGGGCCGCCAGTTCCGATGTTGGCACTCGTCGATGGGGGTTGGACGGACCGGCAATATTACGACCTACAGATGACAGGTCAAAGGTCAGTACCCGCTCGTATACCGCGTCTGTGAGACTGTCAGCCCACAGGCCGGTGGCTTTCGCGTAGGTTTCTACGAGTTTGATTTGCTCGTCTTCTCGACCGGTGAGGCGCAAGTAATCAATCGTTTGCTGATCGATGTAGAACATCGCAGCGGTGGCACCGAATTCCGGTGTCATATTGGAGATGGTGGCGCGGTCACCGAGGGTGAGGTGCGTTGAGCCTTCACCATAAAACTCAAGATAGCTCGATACCACTTTGCCGTCCCGGAGGAATTCCGTTAGGGCCAGAACGATATCAGTAGCAGTGATGCCCGGTTGTGGCTTGCCGGTAAGGTTCACGCCGATAATGTCTGGTAGGCGCATATATGAGGCGCGGCCGAGCATGACGCTTTCAGCCTCAAGGCCGCCGACGCCAACGGCGATAACCCCGAGTGCGTCAACCATCGGTGTATGGCTGTCGGTGCCCACCAGCGTGTCAGGAAAGGCAACGCCGTCACGAACCTGAATGACCGGTGACATTCGTTCCAGATTGATCTGGTGCATGATGCCATTGCCGGGCGGGATCACATCCACGTTCCTGAAGGCTTCTTTAGTCCAATTGATGAAGTGAAAACGATCTTCGTTGCGACGGTCTTCGATGGCGCGATTTTTTTCGAAGGCCTGTGCGTCAAAGCCAGCGTGCTCAACAGCGAGCGAGTGGTCGACAATTAACTGGGTGGGGACCACGGGGTTCACCTGTGAGGGATCACCGCCTTTAGCCGCGATGGCGTCTCGCAGGCCAGCGAGGTCAACCAACGCGGTTTGTCCCAAAATGTCGTGACAGACCACGCGGGCAGGAAACCAGGGAAAGTCCAGGTCGCGTTTGCGTTCGATGAATTGTTTGAGCGAGTCAGTCAGAACCGCCGGGTCGCACCGACGCACGAGATTCTCGGCGAACACGCGGGAAGTATAGGGTAATTGTGCATAGGCGCCGGCTTGAATCGCATCAACTGCGGCCTGGGTATCAAAATAATCCAGGTCGGTACCGGGTAGTGATTTACGGTATGTCTTGTTCATAGCTTAATCCACACTAGAAGTGCTGTTGAGGTCGGCGGTGTGTCCGCATCCCTGATGTCTTTGTATTGTTCGTCGCCCTATAACTGGGGCGGCCTTAACGTCGCTGCGAAGTCGATGACTTGAGCTTAAATTGGTTATTGAACCCAACCGTACGGGCAACATTGTTGCTTAGCAAGCTGGCAACATTGTTGCTTAGCAAGCTGGCAACATTGTTGCTTAGCAAGCTGGCAACATTGTTGCTTAGCAAGCTGGCAACATTGTTGCT
>JABMOJ010000407.1 GCA_013204195.1 SAR86 cluster bacterium | reverse complement strand
TAGAAAAGTAATAAATGCCACCTTTGGTATAGGTGTAAGAAGGATGCTTCAACGTCTTCATTTTTGTCTACTCCTTTTGTCCAGTTTTAGGAAATACCTAGACTTTTCAAGGAGTTGGAATTTTTTAAAGCTTTTAATGGTGGGCCCGGAAGGACTCGAACCTTCGACCAATGGATTATGAGTCCAGTGCTCTAACCAACTGAGCTACAGGCCCGTGTCTTAGCAAGTCCTTGGAATGGACCGAGCGTCTATCAGGATCGTCTTAGGCCGTTAGTAGCCAGCCCTGACGCCCTCAATGACTGATTCACGAGAGCGGCAATTCTAACAGAATTACGAGCTAAATCTAGCACTCACAACGCTTGCCCCTTAACCCTCTCCTTCCAGGAAGCTTCGCAGATGATCAGAGCGCGCGGGATGGCGCAACTTGCGCAAGGCCTTCGCCTCGATCTGTCGAATTCGCTCTCGAGTGACATCAAATTGTTTGCCCACTTCTTCCAAGGTGTGGTCGGTGTTCATGTCGATGCCGAAACGCATTCTCAGCACCTTGGCTTCCCTTGCGGTCAATCCCGATAAGATACTCCGAGTCGCTTCTCTCAAGCCTTCTGCAGTGGCAGTCTCCATTGGCGACCCCACGGCGGCACCTTCACCGAGATTATTCGCAGAATCCAAAAAGTCGCCCAGGTGCGAGTCTTCATCATCACCAATCGGCGTCTCCATCGAAATGGGCTCCTTAGCAATTTTCAGAACCCGAAGGACTTTTTCTTCCGGCATCTCCATGCGCACGCCCAACTCTTCCGGCGTGGGTTCACGACCCATTTCCTGCAACATTTGGCGGGATATGCGCGAAAGTTTATTAATGGTCTCAATCATGTGCACAGGTATTCGAATGGTTCGTGCTTGGTCCGCGATTGAGCGCGTGATGGCCTGACGAATCCACCAGGTCGCATAGGTTGAGAACTTGTAACCTCGACGGTACTCAAACTTATCCACCGCCTTCATTAAGCCGATATTACCTTCTTGAATGAGGTCGAGAAATTGCAGGCCGCGATTGGTGTATTTTTTAGCGATGGATATCACCAAACGTAAGTTTGCTTCAACCATATCTTTTTTAGCCCGACGGGCTTTTGCCTCACCAATCGACATACGCCGGTTGATATCTTTAATTTCCATCACCGACAAGCCCGTCGCGGCGCTCACCTGACGAATACGTTTCTGCGCTCGCTGAATATCTTCAGCAAAGGCTTCGAGGCCTTTATGGCCCGCTTTAATTTGATTCTCTACCCAACTCGCATCGTCTTCATGGCCACTGAACTGTTCAATAAAGGTCTTGCGGGGCATCTTTCCACGCCGCACGCTGGCGGTCAAAATCAGCCGTTCCTGCCGGCGCACTCGCGCATGTGACTTTCGAGCCAACTCTACAGCAGCATCAAAATGTTTCGGTACCAGTTTGAAAAATTGGAACCGTTCGCCCAGCAGGTTCAACTCTTTGGTCGTTGATTCGCTGGCGCGACCATCTTTGTTCTGAATCCGCTCGGTCTTCTTTAACTGCTTACGCAGCGCTTCGAAACGCTCGGCGGCTAATACCGCATCAGGACCCTTGTCCTCCTCTTCCGCACCATCGTCGTCTTTTGCCTGTCCCGGCACAACTTGAGCCGCCGGCGTCACAAACTCTACGGGATCGAGAAAACCGACCAGCAAATCGGCAAGTTTGCCCTCTTCCGTTTGAGATTCGTCGTAAGCACTCAAGATTAAGTCGACGGCACCGGGGAAGCCTGCGAGTGCATGCAGCGTATCGCTGATGCCTTCTTCGATTCGTTTGGCGATAACAATTTCGCCTTCTCGAGTGAGCAGGTCGACGGTACCCATTTCGCGCATATACATGCGCACTGGGTCGGTGGTTCGACCCGCCTCGTTTTCTACCGCAACCAACACCGCTGCAGCCTCTGCCGCTGCCACCTCGTCCGTTGAATCGCCTTCCGACATTAGTTCGTCACGTTCGGGCGCGACCTCATAGACATTGATGCCCATATCGTTGATCGTGCCGATGATATCTTCGATCTGCTCGGGGTCTGAAATATCGTCCGGCAGGTGGTCGTTGACATCGGAGTAAGTCAGATATCCCTGCTCTCGCCCACGACTGATCAGTTCTTTTAGTCGTGATTGTTGTTGCTTAAGTCCACTTGCCATATACCGCCTTCAGTGAAAAAGTCAAAAACCGGGTCATGGAGTATAGCGAGTGACGCGCAAGGATTCCACTTCAACCTAGCTCCCTCAAACCAACTCACGACCCTCGACTCACGCTCATTTAAAGTCGTAATGCTCAACCACCGAGTCATCCTTGCCAGCGCGCCATCAGCGAGCCGATAGTTAGCGATCACTTACGTTTTTGACCGCTTTTAACAAGGTTTCGCAACATTTCTCGCTCAGACTCGCTCATTTCATCGAACGGCTTGGACAGCAAATCAGCTCGCAATAACTGACCGGATTGGGCGTCAGTGAGCCGTAACAACGTATTGATGACCCCCGTGAATTCTTCCGGCAACTCGCTAACGTCTAATAGCTGCTCTTGCTCGATCAAGTCTCGCAGATAGTCAAATTCCGGCCGATCCTGCCAGGTGGCTAACAACATCAAGGGCGAGGAAATTTCACGGGCGACAATGGCGTGAATCAGCTCCAGCAGCAGCTCACTGCCCGGGCTCGCCTCGAGCCTGCCGTAGATCTTTGCATCAAATTGCTGACTCAGCTCCGGCTGTCGCAACAGCATGGCGATCGCCATCGTCACCAACTTCGCGAATTCAATGTTCTCACGACTGCTATTCGCCGGGCTGGTCACGTCTTGCCGGCTCATGCCCTGCTGGAAGGTTTCTTGAGCACCCTGTGGGACAGACTCAGCCTTTGTCGGCTTGGACTTGGGGGCCGATGGCACATACCGGGCCGCCACCGATGCGGAGGCGGCCACTAATTTGTCCGCTGCCAAACCGGTTAGAATCGATAGCTGCTCAATCATCAATTGCTTAAAAACCCCACTGGGAATCTCGTTGATCATAGGCATCGCCAGGTTACTCAGATGGGCTTTGCCATCCAGAGACTTGATATCAATATCTGCCTGCAGTTTATTGAAGAAAAAGTCGGGTAACGGTTGGGCCTGATCTAGACGCCACTCAAACTTATCCTTGCCTTCCTTGCGCACCAGAGAATCGGGATCTTCGCCATCGGGCAGAAACAAAAACCGGGCGCTGCGACCATCGCGCATCAAGGGCAATGCCACCGTCAGCGCCTTCCAGGCAGCATTGCGTCCGGCGTTGTCGCCATCGAAGCAGAACACCAGCCTCGAAACCAGGCGAAACATTCGCTCAAGGTGCTCACCACTGGTGGCAGTGCCCAGGGTCGCTACCGCATAATTGATGTCGTTTTGCGCCAGAGCGACTACGTCCATATAGCCTTCGACCACCAAGAACTGGGTCAGTTTCTGGGTCCGTTTACGGGCCTCAAATAACCCATAGAGCTCTCGGCCCTTATGGAACACCGGCGTTTCCGGTGAGTTCAGATATTTGGGCTGACCTTCGCCCAGAATGCGCCCGCCAAAGGCAATGACTCGACCCCGAATATCACGAATCGGAAACATGATGCGATCTCGAAACCGGTCATAGGTTTTGTCTTCATCCTTGTTATGCACAACCATACCCGACTCGATCAACAGGTCGTGCTCTAGATTGGTCTTCGCCTGATCTTTGTATAGATTATCCCAGCCTGGTGGCGCATAACCGAGACCAAAATCGCGAGCGATTTCACCGGAAACCCCACGAGCCTTCAGATAATCGATGGCCTGCGCTTTGTGGCTGTGTTGTTTGAGCTGGGCCTGGTAAAAGTCAGCGGCTTGCTCGAGGATATTGTAGATCGACTTTCGCCGCTCATTACGTTCAGGCGAACCTTGGGAGCTGGTCTGCGGCACCTGCATGCCGGCGTTGCCAGCGAGCATCTCGATCGCAGCAAGAAACTCAAGGCGCTCGAATTCCATTAAAAACTTCAGGGCGCTGCCAGAGGCCTGACAGCCAAAGCAATAGTAAAATTGCTTATCCTGACTAACACTGAATGACGGTGACTTTTCCTTATGGAATGGGCATAGGCCAGTATAATTTTGGCCGGTCTTTTTCAGCACGACGCGAGACTGAACGACCTCAACGATATCGGTTCTGGCTAATAGTTCGTCAATGAATTCTGGTGCAATCACGGCTGGGCGACAGATCAGATGATGATGGGAACGTTACATTATCAGGAAGCGACGAAATTCGCACTCAGACCTGCGCTTGCAACTTGAAAAAATGACGGGCCTGGTTCGCGGATGAAGGGATTAACGGGTCGCCGCTCGCCTAGAGATCGTTTTTGTCTCGGCGTATTTAACTGACAGGTCGATTTAACTGCTAGGCGGGTTTAACTGAGCCGACTTTTGACCAGGCCACTGACCTTGCCAATGTCAGCACGGCCTTGCATTTGCGGTCGCAGCAGGGCCATCACTTGCCCCATCGCCTGCATTGAGCTAGCCCCGGCAGTCTCCATGGCAGCGTCGATCAGCCGTGTGATCTCGGCTTCAGTCAGGGGCTCCGGCAGAAACTCTTTAATCAACGCTATCTCAAATGCTTCTTGGGAGGCCAGATCGTCACGACCCGCATTTTCGAATTGTGTTAAAGAGTCAATGCGTTGCTTGGTCATTTTATCGAGAACTGCCAGCACGCGCTCATCATCGAGCTCGATGCGCTCATCGACCTCGATCCGCTTAAACTCAGCCATGGTTAGCCGCAGCACACCCAGGCGCTGCTTATCTCTGGCCCGCATCGCGTCCTTTACGGCAGCATCAATACGCTGTTTAATTTCAGATATTGGCATGTCAGGATTCTCAGGCAGCCCCGCGTTGATAAGGGGCCAACGTTTTTAGGTCAGTTAACCAAAATAGCAGGACTAGACGGCTCGGCTAAAATGGTCAGTCTAAATAGCAAGACTAAATAGCAAGACTAAATAGCACCGCATAACCAAGAAGGTGAGTCGGGCTAATACTGATAGCCCGACTCACCTTGATTCATCTCGACGTGATCGGCTTGCTAGCAGACTATCGAGTCGTCTAGTGGTTAGACGACTGAACAACCTCACCGGCAAACGATGCTAGTAAAGGCGTTCCATTCGTCTTGATTCGCGCTGCACTTTCTTGGCATGACGCTTGACGGCAGCAGCAGCTTTACGCTTGCGCACAGCCGTGGGCTTTTCGTAGAACTCGCGTCGACGGACTTCAGCCAAAACACCGGCTTTTTCACAGGATCGCTTGAATCGACGCAAGGCCACATCAAATGGTTCGTTCTCTTTTACTTTAACGTTTGGCATCTAAAAAATATCACTCCTCTTCGCAGGGCGAGCATTCTAGCTGCATAACATCCCAAATGCAAAAGCCCAAAAGGGGTTTTTTAATAAACCCTCACTGAGACCGAAATCGCGCCTGGCAAAGCCATTATTTCAACGTTTAATCAGGATTTTTACCACATTAATCAGTAACATACCGATTCAGCCCTCTTTTGCGAATATCTTCAACAATGCGTGTCTTAGGTATTGAAACCTCCTGCGATGAAACCGGCGTTGCCGTTTATGATGATAACCAGGGTCTAATGGCAGATCTTTTATACAGCCAGGTGGCCCTGCATGCCGAATATGGCGGCGTGGTACCTGAACTCGCATCTCGCGATCACATCCGCAAAACCCTGCCGATGATTCACGAGGCGCTTGCCTTGAGCCATTCAACGCAGGCTGACATCGATGCTATTGCCTATACCGCCGGGCCCGGCCTGGTGGGTGCGTTACTGGTAGGGGCCAGCATCGCCAAGTCTCTGGCCTTCGCCTGGGAAATTCCGGCGATTGGTATACACCATATGGAAGGCCATCTGTTGGCGCCATTGATGAGCGCCGACAAACCAGATTATCCCTTTCTGGCACTGCTGGTTTCCGGCGGTCACACGCAACTCATGAGTTGTCAGGGTCTCGGGCAATACGAACTGCTCGGCGAATCCCTTGACGATGCGGCGGGCGAAGCTTTCGATAAAGTCGCCAAAATGCTCGGTTTACCTTACCCCGGAGGCCCTGCTATCGAGGCCCTGGCGCGGACAGGTAACCCATCGAGATTTCGTTTTCCAAGGCCGATGACTGACCGCCCAGGCTTAGACTTCAGCTTCAGCGGCCTGAAAACCTTCACGATGAATACTCTGCGCAAACTCGATTCGCCCACCGATCAGGATCGCGCCGATATAGCCCTGGCCTTTCAAACTGCCGTCACCGCGACTGTTAAAATCAAGTGTCGTCGCGCCGTTGAACAGACGGGCCTGACGCGAATGGTCATTGCCGGTGGCGTCAGCGCCAATCAGGCATTACGTCAGTCTTTGGAGGTTTTGACCCGCGAGACGGGCTGTCGGGTCTATTATCCAGAGATGAAATTATGCACCGATAACGGCGCAATGATCGCCTACGCGGGCTTACAACATTTACTTCAGGGTCACAGCGAAGACCTGGCGATTCAAGTCAGGCCCCGCTGGCCGATGACGGAATTGGGCTAGCTGCATGGATATTGTTTATATCGAAGGCTTGCGGGTCGATACCGTCATCGGCGTCTACGACTGGGAGCGGACGATTCAGCAAACGGTCGTGATAGACTTGCAGATGACGACTGACATCGCGCTCGCCGCCAGAGACGACGACTTAGCCTTCACCCTCGACTACGGCGCCATCGCCGACCGCGTCACGGCCTTCGTTGCTGCCAGTCGTTTTCAGCTGCTCGAATCCCTGGCTGAAGCGATTGCCAGCCTAGTACTGGCAGAGTTTGCGGTCGACACCGTAAAACTAAAAATTGGCAAACCTGGCGCGGTCTCGAACGCGACGGATGTCGGCGTGATCATCAAGCGATCCAGCACCGCAGGCCCGGACCATGAAACAGCATAAAGTCTACCTGGGCCTTGGCAGCAACATTCGTCCCGAACACTTCCTGCCAACGGGCCTGGACGAACTGGCAAACCTTTATGGCCCAATGGACGTGTCCTGTGTCTACGAGGGCACCGCCATTGGCTTCGAAGGACCTAAGTTTCACAATCTGGTGGTCGGCCTCGTTACGAACTCACCTTTGACCGAGCTGGCGCCCTGCCTACGAGCGCTGGAATTCCGCCACGGCCGAGACCCTCAGGGCGACAAGTTTTCCTCGCGGACCCTGGATATCGATATTCTGACATTTGATAACTACGCTGAGATGACCGCTGGCATCGTGTTACCCCGCGAGGAGATTACTCGCAACGCCTTCGTCTTGAGGCCCTTTGCGGAAATCGCACCAGACCTGGTTATTCCCGGCCAGACTCAGAACCTGGCTGCACTTTGGCGCCAATATGATGCAACAACCCAACCCCTAGCACCCGTGACTTTGAACTGGCAGGCAATGACCTTGCCAATCTTTCAACTCTAGCCCCGTAAAAACTGCTATCGACTGACGTGGGCCCCAGCAGCGCTAGCTTCAACTCGAACAAAGCCACTATAATCAGTCCGCTACCATACCCATGAAACGCAGTAACGCTGATCGGGTTTTTCAATCAGTACGTAGAATCGACGCTCAAGTGAATACTTTCGCGTCATCAGACATTCGCTTCATCACGGAAAGGAATCTGGATTGAACTTCGCCAAGCAACATCCCATCATTGTCATCTGTCTGATCCTGCTACTTGCGCTGACCGGATTGACCGCGAACACCTGGATTCAATCCCAACAGGCGGATTCAGGCAGAGGGCGGGGCGCCAATGCCACCCTGGTGGAAACCCGGCCGGCGTACCAAACAATTCTCATCGATCAGATCGAGGCCATCGGCACAGCGCGCGCCAACGAGTCGGTCTTGCTCACAGCCAAAGTCACCGACACCGTGCGCAAGGTGAATTTCGAAGACGGCCAGTTTGTTAGTCAGGGAGACATATTGGTTGAACTCACCAACGGCGAAGAGACAGCCCAACTTGCAGAGGCCCAGGCCACACTCGACGAGGCCAGCCGGCAGTACAGTCGCGTCAGCAATTTGATTGCGCAAAAATTGGCTTCAGAAACCCAGCTTGATGTGGAAAAAACCCGCATGCAAACCGCCCAAGCTCGCCTCGAGGCGATTATGGCCAGGCTAGATGACCGCCTGATCCGGGCGCCATTTAGTGGCATTTTAGGCTTTCGTAATACCAGCCCTGGCACGCTGCTAACCTCTTCAACACCGGTAACCTCTCTGGACGATATCAGCGCCATCAAACTCGACTTTGCAATTCCAGAAAATTACCTGTCAACGCTTGAACCCGGCCAGGAAGTAGTCGCCGGCAGCGCCGCTTACCCAGACCAATTTTTTACCGGCGTTGTTGCCACAATCAATTCTCGAGTTGACCCGGTGACTCGCGCGGTCATGGTGCGCGCCGTGATCAATAACACCAACAAACAACTCAGACCGGGCATGTTACTGACCGTCAAACTGGTGCTGAGCCGCACGCCAGCATTGGTCATTCCCGAATCGGCAGTGATACCCATCCAGGATCGGCAGTACGTTTATCTGATAGATCCACAGGGTATCGCCCAACGCCAGGAAATCACTGTGGGCCGTCGCCGTGCAGGCATAGTCGAAGTACTATCCGGAATCAGCGTTGATGAAGAAGTCATCACCGCCGGTGTCATTAAAATCAACCCGGGCAGTAAGGTCAGCAAAAAATCAGACCGCCAAGGAAATGCCAGCTCATGATCATTTCAGATATCTCGGTGAAGCGACCGGTTTTTGCGACGGTGATTAGCCTGTTAATTCTCGCCTTCGGCATTCTGTCATTCAATGATTTACCTTTGCG
>JABMOJ010000406.1 GCA_013204195.1 SAR86 cluster bacterium | reverse complement strand
GGCTCGCCAAGGGCGGGCCAGGTGGACATCGCCAGTGGGAACGAGATGATCAGGGCGGCGTAGCCTACCATCGCCGGATTGAACGGGTTATGTCCCAGTCCGCCGTAAAGCTGCTTGCCAAAAATAATCGCAAAGGCTGTGCCGGCGACCAGTATCCACAGGGGCAACAGGGGTGGCAACGCCAATGCCAAGAGCACGGCGGTTAGCAGTGCGCTGCCGTCCAGCAGTGTGCTTAAGGATCGGTTTCTAGCGCGCAGCATAAGCGCTTCAGTCGCCACGGCAGTGATCCCGGCAACAACGATATTGACAATGATTCCGGCGCCGAAGAAGTACGCCATGGCAATGACGCCAGGTACCAGCGCCAGCAAGACGTTCAACATAATTCGTTGGGTATCAAGTTTCATTGGTTTTTGTTCCGCAGTCCGTCGATCAGAGCTTGTCGGTCCTGTTTGCTGGGCCGTGTCCGAACCTTAGCCTGGACGCGGTTGATTCTTCGCTCTCTTCGCTCAAATCGTGCTTGTGCCTGCTGTGCTTCTTCGGCCAGCAGGTCCAGGTGGCGCTGATGCTGTTTCGCCGCCTGGAATGAGGCCGTGAGGGGAATGTTGCTCGGACAGACCCGATCACAAAGTCGACATTCAATACAGTCTGCGAGATTAAGCTCTTGCAAGCGTTCGGGCTCGGCGCGATGCCAGAAGAGTGCTTGAGGTGCAAGTTCTCGCGGGCAACTGGGTTCACACAAACCGCAATGAATACAGTCGTATTGAATGAGATCCAGAGCGTCCTGGCCAATACGAGGTAACCGCAATGGCGTGATCTCGACGGCATCGACCTGCACCATGTCGATGCAATCTACCGGGCAGGGTTCCAGACACAGGTCACAACCTGTGCAGTCACGGCTGATGACGCTGTGCATCATCTGCGGTGCACCAATGATCGCATCCACCGGACAGGCGACGGCACAAAGGGTGCAGCCGATACATTCGGCCTCGCGAATGACCGCGACTCTGGTTGGTAGCGACTCCCCATAGGTGACATCAAGGGGCACTATCGCACGGCCAAGCAGCTCCGCCAGGCCGCGTATCAGCGCTTCCCCTCCAGGTGGACATTTGTTGATGGCGTCACCTTCAGTAATCGCTTGCGCGTAAGGTCGACAACCGGGATAGCCGCACTGAGCACACTGGGTTTGTGGTAGCCGCACGTTAATCAGTTCAACGATGCTGGTGCTATCTGCGGTGTAATGCCGCGCGGCATAGCCCAATAACAGTGCGCAGAGGCCGCCGATTGCGGTCAGGGCTAAGGTGCCAATCAACAGGCTCATCCGTTCATTCCGGTGAAGCCCATAAACGCCAAGGATAACAACCCGGCGCTAATCATATTAATGGCGGCGCCACGAAACGGGCCTGGAATATCGGCGGCGGTCTGGCGCTCGCGCATAGCGGCAAATATGATTAATACCATGGAAAAGCCCAGTGCCGCGCCAAAACCGTAAACGATGGATTCGAACAGGCTGTGGTTATGCCGAACGTTCAGTAGTGCCACGCCGAGTACCGCACAGTTGGTTGTGATCAGCGGGATAAACAACCCGAGCACCTGGTGAAGCAAAGGTTGGGTGGCGCGAATGACCATCTCAGCAAACTGCACCAGGGCGGCAATTAAGACGATAAAGGTAATAATGCGTAGATATTCGAGGCCTAAAGGCTGCAATAGGTAATGTTCAAGCAAATAACTGACAGCGCAAGCCAGGGTCAAGACAAAAGTCGTAGCGGCTGCCATACCGATGGCGCTATCAAATTTTTGCGACGCGCCCATAAATGGGCACAATCCAAGAAATTGCACCATGACAAAATTGTTAACAAAAATTGTGCCCAGTAAGATAACCAGTGCATCTGTCATGATTGGCTACAGTTTCACGTGACTTTCATTCCGGCGCTTGCGCCATTGTCGGCTTCTATCAGGAAAATATCCTTGCCGCCAGGACCGGCGGCCAGCACCATGCCCTGCGAGATGCCAAATTTCATCGTCCTAGGCTTGAGGTTTGCCACCAAGACGGTTCTTTTACCAATGAGTTCGTCAGGCGTATATGCAGACTTGATGCCGGAAAAGACCGTACGCTGCTCGTCGCCCACGTCGAGGGTGAGTTTTAGCAGTTTGTCTGCGCCTTCCACCGCCTCGGCATGAGTGATCAGTGCCACACGCAAGTCAATCTTTGCGAAGTCGTCAATGGTGATGTAGTCAGCGTCATCCTCGGCTGCACTGACGGCAGCCTCTGGCGTCTCACTGGATTCAATCGGTACGATTGAGGCCTCGACCATCGCTTTGACTGCCTTCGGATCAATGCGGTTCAGCATTGGTTGGAAGTCGTTGATCTGATGATCGAGTAAGGGTGCCTCCAGGCTCTGCCAGGAAAGCGCTTGCACGTTTAAGAAGGCCTCGGTTTGTTCGGCGAGTTGAGGTAGTACTGGCTTCAGATAGGTGACGAGAATCCGAAACAGATTAATACCGTCCGAACAGACGTTCTGGACTTCGGCTTTTTGGTCGGCCAATTTGATCATCGCCCAGGGTTTTTTCTCGGCGATGTATTGGTTGGCCTTGTCGGCCATGGCCATGATTTCACGCATAGCCTTACTGTAGTCGCCGGCTTCGAAGAGATTCGCGATATTGTCGCGCTCGGCTAGAAACTCATTGATCAGCGGCGTATTCGCGGTGCTGGCGAGTTGATTAGCAAATTGTTTGTTGATGAAGCCGGCGCAGCGACTGGCGATATTGACTAGTTTGCCGACCAGATCTGAGTTTACCTTAAGAACGAAGTCGTCGAGGTTGATGTCCATGTCATCGACGTTGTTGCCGAGTTTTGTCGCGAAGTAATACCGAATATATTCCGGCGCGAGATTATCAGCATAGGCCTGGGCGTTGATAAATGTGCCGCGAGACTTAGACATCTTCTGACCATTGACGGTAATAAAACCGTGCGTGTGAATACGAGTCGGCGTGCGGAACCCGGAGACTTTCAACATGGCTGGCCAGAAAAGTGCATGGAAATTGATAATGTCCTTGCCGATAAAATGATGCACTTCATAGTCAGAGTCCGCGCGCCAATAGTCGTCAAAATTGATATCGTCGTGCTTGTCACAGTAGTTTTTGAAGGAGGCCATGTAGCCGATGGGCGCGTCCAACCAAACATAGAAGTATTTGCCTTTTTCGCCAGGAATTTCGAAGCCAAAATAGGGCGCATCGCGGCTGATGTCCCAGTCCTGTAAGCCAGAATCCAGCCACTCAGATAGCTTATTCGCCACCTGTTCTTGAAGCGTACCGCTGCGAGTCCAGGTTTGGAGAAATTCAGTGAAGTGCGATAAGGCAAAGAAAAAATGAGTGGATTCGCGAATGATGGGTTCAGCACCGGAGATCTTCGACTTCGGGTTGATCAGATCCATGGCGTCATAGGTCGCGCCACAGACCTCACAATTATCGCCATATTGACCCTCCGCTTTGCACTTCGGACAGCTACCAACGATAAATCGGTCGGCGAGAAACATTTCTCGTTCCGGGTCGTACAATTGGTTGACGGTTTTGCTGTTGATTTCACCAGCGGCTTTCAGACGCTCATAGATCAGTGATGAGAACGCCTTGTTTTCCTCCGAGTGGGTGGAATAGTAATTATCGTGACCCACCAGAAAATTGCGGAAATCCTGCTCATGCTCGGCTTTAATTTCGCTGATCAGTGCCTCCGGGCTGAGATTGCGCTCTTCAGCTTTGAGCATGATGGCGGTGCCGTGGGTATCGTCCGCGCATACATAGATGCATTCGTGGCCGCGCATACGCTGAAATCGCACCCAAATATCAGTTTGAATATGTTCCAGGAGGTGACCCAGATGAATAGAGCCATTGGCGTTCGGCAACGCGCTGGTGACAAGAATGTGACGTTTTTCCATGAAAGCTGCAGTAGGTGATTCTAGAAGATGCCCAATATACTGAGGACGGGGCGGAATTTCATCCTTTCACGTTACTTCTGCGCCGCTAATTTGGCGCTTTCGAGGCTGAGGGGACTAATCAAAGCCAATCGGATCCCATCTGAGCCGAAGTTCGGCGTCCGCAGCGTCGTATCATGGCTTGACTACAGCAATACATTCGATCTCAGCAGCAGCGTTCAAGGCCAGTCCTGATGCGGCCAGCGCACTGCGAGCAGGATAGGGTGCCTGAAAATGTTGGCGGTAGATGACATTCACTGCTGGCCAATCATTGATGTCGGCCAGAAACAAGGTGCACTTGACCACATGGTCCATGTCGGAGCCGTAGCGTTCCAGTGTCAATTTGATCTGCGTGAGTATTTGTACGACCTCAGGACCGACGCCGCCGGCAACCAATTCGCTTTTACCGGGAATGTTGCCTACTTGACCTGACAGATAGAGCGTATCGCCAACCTGAACCGCCTCCGAGAACGGAAAACCTAATGATTCCTGAAGCGCTGAGTTATGATGTATAAGGCTGGCTGCAAAGGAGTTGGTCGCGAGCAAGCAACCGGCTAAAAAGCCCAAGGTCAGTTTGGTTAGATGCATCGTTCGACGCTCCAGGTGTTGCAGTTCGGGTGCTCCGTTAGAGAGCAGCGGATGAACTTTGAGTCTAGCATGTTGATCTGGCCGCATTCTGGTTAGAATTCAGTGATTTCAGTGGAATCGAGTGGAGCAGGTTATTAATAGTTCAACGGTAAAAAAGTTTATTCTACCTGGTGTAAAACAGGTGATCGCTGTCGCATCCGGTAAAGGCGGCGTGGGTAAATCCACCGTGGCGGCCAATCTGGCCCTGGCCTTGGCTGCAGAGGGTCGGCGTGTTGGGTTGTTGGATGCTGATATTTACGGGCCGAGCCAAGGATTGATGATGGGGGTGCCGGCCGGTACCAAGCCAGAGGTTCTCAATGACCTGCTGCAGCCGATCATGGCGCATGGGCTCCAGTGTATGTCCATGAGTTTCATTGCGTCAGATCGTACGCCAGCTGTCTGGCGCGGGCCTATGGCTAGCGGAGCCTTGCAGCAATTGTTAACCCAGACAGACTGGCAGGCCGTCGATGTTCTGGTCGTGGATATGCCGCCTGGGACTGGCGATATCCAGCTAACCATGGCGCAAAATGTACCTCTGTCCGGCGCCGTTATCGTCACGACGCCTCAGGATATCGCCTTCTTGGATGCGCGGAAGGGCATCGAAATGTTTCGCAAGGTTGAGGTGCCGTTGTTGGGTATTGTCGAAAATATGAGTACACATGTTTGTCGTGAATGCGGCCATCATGAAGCTATTTTCGGTGAGGGCGGTGGAGATGCGATCGCCGCCGAGTATGGTGTCCAGATGCTGGGCAGACTACCCTTGTCCATGGATATTCGACAGCAGGCTGACGGTGGTCAACCGCCGCTGGTTGCTGACCCTAGCGGCGACACGAGCCAGCTGTTCCGCGCGATGGCGCGACAGATTCTGGTAGCAATCGACAATAATGTGGACGCTGGGCCAGTGATTCAAATTATCGAAGACTAGAATATTATCTGCAAAATTCATTTGTGTATGACGCCCGGAGGCGTCTTCTACCTACTGACTAGAGGTAATAATGGCAATAAAATCAGATCGCTGGATCCGCCAAATGGCGCAAGAACATGACATGATCGCGCCTTTCGAGGCGGGACAGGTGAAGGAGTCAGGCGGCCAGCGGCTGATTTCCTATGGGACATCAAGCTACGGTTATGATGTGCGCTGCTCAAACGATTTTAAGGTGTTTACCAATATTCACTCCGCGACAGTTGACCCTAAGGCTTTCGATGAGAGAAGTTTTGTGGACATCAAAAGTGATGTTTGCATTATTCCACCCAATTCATTTGCGCTGGCCCGGACCGTTGAATATTTTAAGATCCCGCGTAGTGTGCTGACAATTTGTCTGGGCAAGTCGACCTATGCCCGGTGTGGGATCATCGTTAATGTGACGCCGCTTGAGCCCGAGTGGGAAGGCCATGTGACGCTGGAGTTTTCCAATACAACCACGCTGCCGGCAAAAATTTACGCCAATGAGGGCGTGGCTCAAATGTTGTTTTTCGAGTCTGATGAAGTTTGTGAGATGTCTTACAAAGATCGTGGCGGCAAATACCAGGGCCAGACCGGCGTTACCTTGCCCCGGGCGTAAGCCCGCGCATCAGGTGCCGGCGATAACCTCGCCGCGAAGTTTGGCTTCTTTGAGTAGCAGCTCGAAGCCGCCGCTCTGCTCTTCCTGGAGAAAACGCACCAGCAGAAACTCATAGGCGGGAGCAAGCCAGAAG
>JABMOJ010000405.1 GCA_013204195.1 SAR86 cluster bacterium | reverse complement strand
GTTATATCGACGGCACAGAAAATCCTGAAGGCGACGAAATCCAGCGGGTAGGGTTTGACGCTATGGGCGGTAGTTGTGTCGCAGTCCAGAAATGGGTCCATGATCTGGGCTATTTCACCAGTCTGTCACCACAGGAGCAGGACGCGAAGATCGGACGCCATAAGCATAACAATGAGGAGTTCGACGCCCCCAAGTCAGCCCATGTTATTCGAGCGGCACAGGAAACTTATTCGCCCGAGGCAAACCTGCTGCGCCGCTCTATGCCCTGGGCCGACTTTTCCGGTGAAGGTCTAGTGTTTGTTGCCTTTGCCAAAGAGTTCTATGCCTTCGATGCGATCCTCAAGCGCATGATCGGCCTCGAAGACGGCATCACCGATGCTTTGTTTACCTTCTCTCGACCGCTGACAACGAGTTTTTTCTGGTGCCCGCCAATGCGCAAGGGCAAGCCTGATTTCGGCGTTCTGAGCGGCAAATAAGAGCGACTGCCTTGGCGGGTTAGAAGAAGTTGTCGACCATGACCTTGACCTGCTTCAGGCGGTCGGTGGATGCAATGGCGCACGCCGGGTCTGGGTGCAGGTTGCGGACGATAATGTCGGTATAGCCAAGTTTTTCGAAAGCCTGAAACTGCTCGGCGACTGTCGATGCGTCGCCGATAATCAGTGCCTGAGGATCAAACCCGCGATAGTTGTTGCCAAGACTGGCGCGGAGCTCGGCAGCTTCTGCCGAGGACTCAGCCACATAGATGTCACGACGGATCGCGACGGTTGTTGGCACCTTGAGCTGGTGTTTCTGCCGTGCCAAGTGGTATTGCGCCAATGCCGCTTCGGCGCCGTTCAGGGTCAGACCTGGATCTGCCAGCCAGACATCGCCCATTCGAGCGGCGCGATCAATCGCCGGCGCTGCCGACGCACCGATCCAAACCTCGATGGGCTCCGGTGGCAATGGTGAAATTTTGGCGGCTTGAAATTTCCAGCGACCGTCTAGCGACACAGACTCTCCCCGCCATAAGGCCTGCATGCTGGTTAGGGATTGTTCAAAGGCTGAAGGTCTGTTGCGGATATTGGCCCCCATGGCCTTGAATTGACGCTCATCGCGGCCAAGGCCACATTGCAGAATAAAGCGGTCCTTGTTGAGGCAGGCTAACGTCGCGACCTGCTCTGCAGCCAGCACAGGATTCCACAGGGGCAGTAGAAGTAGGACGCCCGCCGGCCGATTGTGCCATTCAGCTAACATGCGGCCCATCATCGGTGTGTTCTGATAATAGGGCGTTGGCACGACATGGTGATCACCGACAAAGAGTGAGTCCAGATTCGCTCGAGCCGCCGCACGAGTTCGGTCGATCATTTGTCGAGCGCCTTGGCGAACATCCGTGTTGTAAGCGCTGGCGACGGAAATGCCTATTTTCATCAGTTCTCTCCTTGCAGTAGTTACGCTAGGTTCTTGGTCGTTATTAAAGACACCGATTAAAGATGCTTGGTCAAGGCAGTGGCTAACGACAGCGGCCCTAGACAGGCTGAGCAACATGGTAACTCAGTCTCAAGGGTCTTGCGTAGCGCCCTTATCCTGGTTTTCCAGGCCGATTATCAATGCCCCTGATAGTGTTTAACCTGCTCGGGCTTGGGGCTATTCTTCGAGGCGCAAGATTCTGATTGGAATGGATCTCGAAATATGCGTTAATTGCCAACTGAAAAATTCACTACCTATCTTTTAATCACTTAATAATCAATAGCTTATGATTGGTGTCGGTATAGATTTCGGAACCTCAAACTCGGCAGCCGCCTGGTATGATGGTGAGCGTGTAAGGTTAGTCAGGCTGGATCCTGAGGATGCCATTATGCCCACGGCAACCCACCTCGATCGAGAGTTGCGGTCGAAGATTGGCAATGCCGCGGTTCAACAGTATATCGAGGAAAATCGTGATCGCATTGTCGAGCTGACGCCGGAAATTGTGGGTAAGAGCGATATGCTGGTTAACGAAAGCGACCCAGACGATCCTTTGTCCAGTCCTGAAATCGCCACCACCAATGTTTACGGTCAGGCAAATATCGATCGTGGCATGCCAGGCCGCTTGTTTCGCGGCGTCAAACGCCTATTGGGCAATCCTTCCGTGAAGCGCCTGATGGTATTTGATCGACCTTTTCGCGTGGTTGCGCTGATCACCCCGGTGTTATTGCACATTCGTCAAACCCTGGAGCGTGATTTGCCGGCACCGCTGAGCAACGTGCACTTTGGTCATCCCGTATTGTTTGAAGGACAAGACGCCCACCGGAACGAGTTGGGTCTGGCGCGACTAAAGGAAGCCAGCAGCTACGCAGGCTTTCAGCAGATTACATTTTATCCAGAACCTGTCGCCGCGACCCTGAGTTTCTTGCAGGCTGGTGCCAAGTCGTCAGCGGGCAAGGTGCTGGCCTTAGACTTCGGCGGTGGCACCCTCGATCTGAGTATCGTTGAATTCACCGGCCTGGAATTTAAGGTGTTGGCCACGGCGGGTATGTCTTTGGGTGGTGACCATATTGATCAATTGATATTTTCTCAATTGCTGTTTCCCTTGCTTGGCAAGGGTGAAACTTGGTCGCGAAAGCGTGACGGGCAAATGGTCAAGGGTGAATTCCCCTTCGATGAATACGCCGATAAGCTGCTGAACTGGGCAGTGACCTACACCTTGAATCAAAGCCATTACAAGGCCAAGTTGGTGGAGGTCATTCAACAGGGCGGCGCCGCCGCTGAAAAGTTTCAGCGTTTAGATGATCTGATTACGCACAATTACAGCTATATTGTGTTTCAGGCCATCAAGCTGGCGAAAGCCAATTTATCCGATGTGGAAGAGACTGTTGTTGATATTCCTGAACTGGATATTCTCATTCCCTTTACCCGCTTCCAGTTCGAGGCAATGATGGGCGGGATGCTGAGGCAGATCGACGAGATCATTGATGCGGTGCTGGCTCGGGCTAATTGCCAGGTGAGCGATATCGATGTGGTCATTCGCACCGGTGGTTCGTCGCAGATTGCCGCGGTGCGGCGTCTGCTTGATCTGCGTTTCCCAGGGCAAGTTACCGAGCATGACCCCTTTACCAGCGTCGCTGCCGGCTTGGC
Organism: SAR86 cluster bacterium; assembly: GCA_013204195.1. GTDB lineage: Bacteria > Pseudomonadota > Gammaproteobacteria > Pseudomonadales > Azotimanducaceae > UBA4582. The sequence continues at coordinate 1,260 of JABMOJ010000405.1, read as the reverse complement.
GATTGCCAGCTATCACGGTTATGAGTTTGTTGAATAAAGCCCGGTTCGGTCTCGGTTTATTCTTAGCGTTGGCTTCAACTCCGCTCCCGCTCGCCGGTGCCGACCAATTCGCCTCACCCATATTGTCAGACAAAACGCTGATCGGTCAGTTCCAACGCTCAACGCTGACTACGGGCAGTGCGCTGGGCCAAACGGTACTTCATGGCCGGCTGTTGAATTCAACTTATGCCGACTTACTGGTGTTTCAGGTCCGTGAGAATAATGTTCGACTGATGAGTCTGTATCGACAGGTCGAAGGCCAGTTCGAAGCGTCGGCTTTTATTCAGCGTGAAGTGCCAAAAGATGTGATTTTCGTCGATATGGGGCGGTGGCAGGATCGCGACGTACTGATGTTTTTCACAGCAACCCAGGGCAGCATGTTTGATCCGGTGACGGGCCAACGCCAAACGCTGCTCACCTACACCTCAATCTACAACACGGTAGCCGATAAGGAATTACCCACCTTTGATCTCATGCGTGACCTCAATGATGACGGCTTAGATGACTTTATTATCCCCGGTTTTGAGGGTTATCAGGTGTCAACTCAGCGAGCGGATGGGCATTTTTCAACGCCTGTACTGATGCAGGCACCACCGATCATGGAGATTTCTTATAACGATCATCCCTGGTATAAATCGCGGAAAATTTATCACACGGACATCAACGGCGACGGGCTGAGCGATTTAGCATTTTGGCTGGAGCAGGACTTTATCGTTTATTTACAACGGGACGGCCAGTTCGACGCCCAGGGTCAGCATTTTGCAACCCTGGTCGACATCGATGCGGAGGGTTATGAAGGCATCTCGATGCGGATGGGCGATGAAGACCAATCGAATGTGGTGAAGAAAGCCTTGTTTCAATTGAAGGATCTTGATGGCGACCATTATGCAGAGCTGGTGACGTTGGCTGTCAAAAGCGAAGGTGTTTTCAAGAAGAAAACCACCTATGCCTTTTACAATGGTTCGGCGAGCGAAACCGCGTTGGCGAGCTTTTCAGCGGTGCCCGATTCCGTTATCGAATCAGCTGGCATCCAATTCAAGATGGAAGAGCAAGATCTTAATAACGATGGCCAAACGGACATTATTGTCTCCTCCGTTGAGCTGGGTGTTGGCAAAATTGTTCGCGCACTGCTGACCGGTTCGATCCGTATCGATCTAGGTTTTTATCAAATGCGCAATGGTCGTTATCCACCGAAACCCAATGTCGTGCGCAATATTAAGG
>JABMOJ010000404.1 GCA_013204195.1 SAR86 cluster bacterium | reverse complement strand
GCCCGTATTGCCGCTGGTCGCCTCAATCAGCGTATCACCCGGTTTGATATCGCCGCGCGCTTCCGCAGCACGAATCATATTCATCGCTGGCCGATCTTTAACGGAGCCCGCGGGATTATTCCCTTCAATCTTCACCAGCACCGTATTACTGGTCTTACCGGGTAATCGTTGCAAGCGCACGAGTGGCGTCTCGCCAATACAGGATTCAATCGTCGGATAATAGTTTTTTGACATTAGGGCGCAACTTAGCTCTGGCTGGTTTAAGGCGTAATCATAGGAGAATATGCCATATTCAGATAAGATCTGCTTAATCTATCGAAATGCGTTTGGGTCATAAACACAAATATCGTGGTGAATCATGATGTTCAGACCGCTGCATAATGATTATAGAACTACGCTCGCCTTGGTTGCCACACTACCGATACTGGCATTTTTCGGGTCGATCGTCCTATACGGCTATTTCAGCACGAGCCTGCCAGCACTGGCATGGCCTGGCATCACCATATTAGCCGTCATACTAAGCATGCTCGGTAGTCTAATCTACCAACATCTGGCAACCCATTTTTTGCAACCATTGATCAGTATTAGCGCGCTGATGACAATGGATGTTGAACCGAACTCAACACTCAAACCACCGGCCCATCATAACCTGAAAGGCGTGCATTCACTCCCATCCCTGCCCGCGAGACTTAATACATTTCTCGCGACCCAACAATCTACCGCTCGCCTCGACGCTGAGCAAAAACATCGGCAACTACAAACTTTCGACAACCAACGCCGATTCACCTTACAACAAAAATTAGCCCGTATTGAACAAACCCTCGATCAGGCAGCAAAGCAACAGATTCGACTCGCCGACAACCAGAAATCCGATGTTGCGGAGCAGCTACAACTGTCTTATTTGATAGACAATAGTCTCCGATCGATCACCAGTTTTACCAATCTTCTTGGACTTTCAAGCGCCACCACGCCATTGAAGCGACAAATGCGTATCAGTGCAACGGGATTGCTATTCTATCAGGCAGAAATGAGGACTCGTATGACACCGGGCATTACCTGCGCACAACCCAACAACCACACTGAATTCATTCTCAGAGACTGTATAGATGACGTCATTGCCTTATTACAACCCTTACTGGCCCGGTCTGGAGCAGAGCTTTTGCCCATCTACGACGAGCATTGCCAGCACGATTTAGCCGGCGACGAGTCGACGCTAAAATCTATCATATTTAACTACCTGCTGGCCTGCATCACAGCGACGACACCCGAACCGCACGCCACCTATCTACTTCACATCAACTTAACAACAGATTACGGGGAAGACGAAGAGACCCATCACCTGCACCTCGCTCCAGATTCTGTGCACTGGCAAACCACTCCCAAGCCAACAGCCCGCCTCAGCCAATCGGTGAACAGTGTTAAGGGAGAGATCAGACAAGACGGGTTACATATCCCGGTGAACTATTCGATAACAACCATACGTTTGGCGCCTGCTGGTTTGACCGCCATCGTCCACGGCCGCAATCCTAGCCAAATACAAGGGTTAACGCATCGCCTGCGCCAACTTGGCATCAATGTGCTCGAACCTCAATCCACCGCAGACCTCTGCCTTATAGGGCTCGACGATCATCAACAAATCATGTCGATTACCGCATCTTTGCCGCCAAGCACCGACGTGTTGTTACTTAATAATACAAGAACCTACAGCCGCTCAGATTGGCTGATCCTGCCGCAACCGCTACGCCAATCGGATCTTGTTACTCTGCTGGCCAACAAATATTCAGTCGCAGCCAAGCAGCAACTAAATATTTTAGTTGTCGATGATGATCACCTCGCCAGACAATTTCTATCGACACTGTTACGCCAATCTGGCTATAACGTCTCTGAAGCCACCGACGGCGAACAGGCGATTAGCTACGCGACAACTCAATCTGTCGACCTGATTTTTATGGATATTCATATGCCGCGAATGAATGGGCTCGAAGCTACCCGGGAACTCAGAACGACCCATGGTCTATCGTTACCGATTATCGCTTTGACAGCTCACCTACTCGACTCGGAGCGAGCCGCAATAATCACAGCAGGAGCCAACGACATATTAATAAAACCTTTGAACTTCGATCTTCTAAATCAGCATCTGACTACATGGATAAGGGGCAATGTCGATACTGAATCAGAGAGAGACGAAGCATCACAGACGACACCGATATTCGATACAGAGCTGGCATTTACCATTGCTAACCAACAGCCTGACCTGGCGATCGAAATGCTTGATTTGTTTATGCAATCATTGGATCGAGACCGGGCAAAATTGAATCAAGCGATTGCCGACAACAACATGGAATTAATGCGCGACGTGGTCCACAGGCTCAATGGTGCGAGTCAGTTTTGCGGCATTCCGAGAGTTCAAGCGGCGATTTTTCGATTAGAAAGCTTGATAAAAACAGACGCCGCGAACGACCTACCGATCGTTCTTCACCAGGTCCAGCAGGAACTTAACGCACTCGAACAGTGGTATAGCCGAACCCCAAATCCACTATTGGAATTTCCTCGCACGAGCCTGCGGCAACTGTCATGAGGCACTTAGCTTTTTCCGCCAAGCCCCTCTAGCACGACAAACGCCAACGCATACTCCTGCTCGTCACTAATCGACAAGTGCGAACTCACAACGCCCATAGACCTTGCACGCTCTGCCGCAGCACCGGTCATACTGATCTCGGGTCGATAGCCAGGCTTGCCAACAACCGCAATCTGAGGGAAATTGACGCCTAGGCGCATACCGGTGCCCAACGCCTTGGCAACGGCCTCTTTGGCAGCAAAGCGCTTGGCTAAAAATGCCGCATTAGGATTCATTCGAAACTGGGCCAGCTCCGATTCAGCAAGGATTTTGCTAGCAAATTTTTCGCCCCAACGTGCCAGCGCAACCGCGATCCGACTAATCTGAACGAGATCTGTACCTATACCAAGAATCATAAGTTGTTCTCGGCTGTGGTGGCCTTGACCCCGTAGGCAATCGGCTTGAACAATGCCCTTGCATTGAGTGGCTTGCCGCCAAGCAAGCCGGCGAACGCCAGTCGAATGATGTATTTAGCAGAGCGATCTACCGCATCTACATCAAACTGTCGTGCCTCGATAGCCAACAGATGCTCGCCCAGATAGGTTGTTGTCGAGGCGTCACCATCAGGGGTCAGCGGATAAAATCCTTCATCGGGCACAAACCGATAGTGCCGCCCTGAGACCACCGCAGCACCCCCACCCGCCTCTGTCGTGAAAGTAATGCCGTATCCCAGCTCAGTCAGCAATTGCAGCTCGAAGAGGCGCAGCGCAGCCTGATTGCGATATCGAGGCACCGGCTCGGCCACAGTAAACCCCTCGCTTAGCAAGCCGCCTGAAACACCGCTGATAGTCGCGAGTTCGTTGATCAGCGCCTGGTATTCAACAAACACACCAGGGACGGACTCAAACTTACTGAGGACGCGAACCAGAAGCTCATTCACATACAAGCCCAGTAAGAGATTATCACCGGTAAGATAGAACGCGGTTTGGAGAAACTCGGCGTGTTTCACGGTCCGTAATTCACCGCGACCGAAAGACGACACTAACAACGGCATAAACGGCTGCCAAACACCGGCCTGACGCCCACGCTTGCTCCTGGCACCACGTACTACTGCGCTGATTCGACCTTCATCACGGGTGAGTAATTCAACAATTAAACTGGTGTCTTGGTACTTACGGCTATGCAAAACATAAGCAGGAGAAAGTACATCAGACATCATCATAGCCGAGGCTTTTGAGCGCGCGTTCATCGTCAGACCAGCCAGACTTAACCTTTACCCAGAGCTTGAGCATCACCTTCTGGTCAAGTAAACCCTCAATATCTAACCGGGCTTCTGTACCGATACGCTTTAGCCGAGCGCCACTTTTGCCGATAATAATTGCCTTTTGACCGTCACGCTCCACCAGAATCAAGGCGTCTATGTGGAGAATTTTGCCTTCTGTTACGAATCTCTCGATCTGAATCGTCGCGGCATAAGGAATTTCTTCGCCTAGCTGGCGAACGATCTTCTCTCGAACAATCTCTGCCACCAAAAATCGCTCACTTCGATTGGTGATCTGGTCATCGGGAAACATAAATGGTCCAGCCGGCAGCTTCGCATTGATCATAGATTCCAGTTTATCCAAGTTATCACCGTGCATGGCTGACAAAGGCACTATTTCAGCACTGGGC
>JABMOJ010000031.1 GCA_013204195.1 SAR86 cluster bacterium | reverse complement strand
TAGGCGACACCCATCACAATCAGCGCCGGATCAGTACCTAGGGTCTTGGCCGCTTCCAAAAATGCCGGTCCCTGAACAGCCCACTGAGCGCCACCCGAAGGGATAAACAGATTAATCACGCCGCCAGAGAAAAAGGCAATCAACGGTAGACTTTCGGCCGTGCCGATTCTGGCAAAAAAACCTGCGATCTGGGCAACAAAACCCGTATTCAGCATAATGCCCATGATGCCAGCATAGATCGGATATTGAAGTAAGGTCGGCACTATCGCTCGACCCGCCTGCATTAACACCTGGGTAAACTCCATCGAGGAACGGGTCAGCAGTAGACAAGCGGCCAGGAAGGTCCAGTTGACGATGTTCAAATCCAATCGAATGTCTTCGGTATAAAACCAATTACCGATATACGCCACCAAGATCAAACCCAGACTCAACGTCAACCAACGGGCGTTCTCAAGATATCCCGCCAGACCCAGCCGAACTGCCAACGGCTGGTCGGCCGCTAGAAGCGCCTCACTGCTCGTCTCGGGTTCATCAATTTCTTCGATTTCCCCCACCGCCGGCCCAAGTTGCATGGCAACCAACGCCACGGTCGCTAGTGTCACCACAATCGTTACCAAATTAAATGTCGACAAAATGGTTTCGGTCACCGGCAGTAACCCCCCTAACAGGGTTTCCATCGGGTTCCCCGGCGTCGCCACCATCAAAGGCGCCGAGCCGGAATAACCCATGTGCCAGACCACGAAGCCACTGAATGCCGCACCACCCAACAATGGGTAATGAACCGGAATACCCCTGCGGCGAAAAGACAGGGCAACCTGACGCGCCATCAAACCACCTAAAATCGTTCCCAGAGGCCAGGCGATCAGACACACGCAACCGGCAAATACGGCCACAAATCCATAGGCTGACGTGGCAGTTTTCGGCAAGCCCGCGAGCCACTCTAGGTAGCGAGGCACAGGCCCAAGATGCGCTAACGCATAGGCAAACAGAATCGTCAGGCAAACTTGCGTAATGAAGGGCAGCAACGAACTCAAGCCGTTACCCCAAGCCATCAAGACCCCTTGAGAATCTGTCGGCGTATAACCGTAGGCCAAAATCATCGCCGCTAGGGTCATCACGATAGCGAACGTAAATGGCTCGGGCATGTAACGATCAAAACCCCGAATAACCACACGAATCAGCGGCTGCAGCAAACGGTTAATGGTGATGTCCTCCGGCACCGTGGGCATGCCCATGGGCCCGCTCTTCTGGCGTCGATTCTCGAACCTCGACAATATCGAGCTCGAACACGAGAGTCTGGCCGGCAAAAGGATGGTTCGCGTCTATATCGACATTGAATTTTCCGACTTTGATAATTCGAGCATTACGCACACCCTCTTTCGTGTTGATATGGACAATTTGTCCAGCCTTGAGCTTCTTCGGTGCGTCAACCAGGTGCTTGATGGGAACTCGATGTTGTGAGTCTTCAACGCGCTTGCCGTAGGCCTGTTCAGGTGGCAAAACCACGTGGACACTATCGCCTGCTGACTTATCCATGATGGCTGCTTCCAGTCCGGCGAGAATATTCCGCCGTCCGATCATGCAGGCCTGTGGTGCCTCATCGCGATTGGTCTCGAGCTCAAGGCCTGCTTCGTCCTTGAGGGTGTAATGGAAAGTGACGATCATACCGGTACTGACTTGCATGGCTTCAACCTATAAGCGACAAAAACAGCAGTATCTCACTACTGACCAGGAAGTGGTATTCTTGCCGTATGCATGACGTCATCCAACTAGAAACGCAACAAACCCATGTCAATCCGGTGTTTAACACCCTGGTTCATGATGGCTGGCTGCTGCGCTTCAGTCGTGGCTACAGCCTCAGCACCGATTCTGTCTGGCCCCTGCGCCAAGGTGACATTGGCTTGGCGGCGACGGTGGCTTATTGCGAGGAACAGTTCCAACTCCAGCGTCAGAGCTCCACCTTTCGCCTGACTAGCCTCGGTTATCACCAATCCATCGACGCCTATCTGCGCGACAGTGGCTATCGAATTGCAGAAAGTGGTGTGGTATTAACTCGCGCCTTATCCCGAGCCCCAACCACAGCACTCAAGACCTTACCGTTAACCCGCTGGTTGGATTTGTGTTATCGGTTAAATCCTGAGGATGTCTCTGGCCAGCGCCTGCTCCAGGAACAGCTGTTGAGTCAGATAGAATTGCCTATGTGGTGCGCCGTCATCGAGGCCGATGGTATTGCGGTGGGCTATGGGCGGGCGATACAAAGCGGCTCTCACCTGTACCTCGACGACTTATGGCTCTTACCCGATTGGCGCCGTCGCGGTCACGGCCAGCGTCTGCTAGACGGCTTGCAAGGATTCGGCCAGGCTCACGGTGCAACCAGGGCCTACCTGACGCTCAGTGATGCTAACCCCAGGGCCACTGCATTCTTTCGTCAGGCTGGATTTAGCCTGGCATATCCCTACCATTACCGACAACGCTGAACATCTAGCGCGCGGTCTAGCCTTCAACAAAACCTTTCCAGCCACTCATGTACTTGACGAAGTTTTCACCGAGCCCTTCCGCGCGTAAATAATCGGCACTAACCGGTATCGTCACAGGTGTAAACCCGGGATCGCGCTGCAACTGGTTAGGGTAATCATGATGCAGAATAGCGGCGCGACCCAGCATTAGCCAATCAACGCCAGCCGCCAACGCCCGCTCGGCGTCAGCCGGCGTGGTGATTTTACCAGCGACACCCAGGCGCACAGGACCACGTTCCAGCGCTGTAAAGTAGCTCATCAGGCCCTGCCCTTTGAATTGCTCCTCGTCGGGCTCCTTGAACACATCCCACAGAGACATATCGAGAAAATCAATCTGCGATTCAGCAAAGAGTCGCTGACAAATCACCAGCACTTCAGCCAGTTGCATACCAAACCGCTCAGGAGACAAGCGTAAACCCAGCATAAAGTCGTCACCGCAACGTCGACGGATACCCTCGATAATGTTGAATATTGGTCTCGCCCGGTTCTCCAGCGAGCCACCAAACTCATCGTCACGTTGATTGATCTCAGGCGAGAGAAATTGTCCGAGGATATAACCGTGAGCGCCGTGCAGCTCAACACCTTGAAATCCTGCCTGCTCTGCTCGCTCGGCGGCGCGAATAAACGCCTCAATCATTTCCTCAACTTCCGCAGTAGTCATCCCTCGCGCACCCGTCTCGGCATTATCGGACGGACATACGGGCGTCGTGCCGATCAGTTCCTTCGGCGAACGCATTCCCGCGTGATGCAGCTGAACAACTGCGACGCTGCCGTTAACTTTAATGCCTGCGGCCAGACGAGTAAGACCTGCCAGATGGTTGTCGTCGAATATCCCGAGCTGGCCAGGAAAACCCTGACCCTGCGACTGAACATGCGCCGCACAGGTCATCGTTAGTCCAAACCCACCTTCAGCGCGCAGGGTCAGCCAGCGATACTCATCATCTGACAGACAGCCATCAACATGACTCTGAGAATTCGTCAGAGGCGCAAGCATAAACCGGTTTTTTATCGCTGGGCCGCGGCTAAAGGTTAGGGGTGTAAATAATTGACTCATAGGGTATTCCATCAGTATCTAAGGCTCAGGAACAACTCAGACATCACCCTCGAGCGGTCAGATATCTGAGTTCCTCAAAAATAGCGGACACAAAGTTAAGCGTTCAATGGGCGAGAGCTGATCATCGAGGCGTTAACAATTGGTGCTCAACAATCGGGCGTTAACCGATTTGTAATAGCTCAACCCAGTTTCCGTCTGGGTCCTCGATCATGGAGATAGTGACTCCGGCACGAATTTCTCTCGGCTTAACCACAACGCGGTAGCCCGCTTCGGCGAGTTCATTCGTTGCCTGCTCAAGATTACTGACGCTAATCGTAAAATATCGCAAACCGGTGGCTCCACCAATACCACCGGGTGCCGCTTTATCTGCCGGCACCTTGGCATTAACAACGATCTTCAGTGTTGTAGTACCACATGCCAACCGAGTCATGTGGTTGCCGCCGGGCATTTCCATTTCCCCCTCGACCTTAAGGCCGAGCGTATCTCGGTAGAACTTCAGCATTGGCTCAGCATCGGTGGTAACGATACCGAGATCGATTGAATCTTTAGTGATAACGACGCCCATCAGGTTGCCTCCTAGCAAGTTAACATTCAAAACAGACGCGAGTGCACTTCGTCACCGAACGACCAAGCCTGTCCTTTAAAACTACTGATCCTTGACCCGCTGGCTTAAGGTCAAGGAAATCACGCCATTGTTAATGGTCATATCGACGGCCCCTGACAGCGCTTGATAATCATCAGGACTGACATTAGCGATACCCGTACTTGATATTCTCGCCACAACTTGGACTTGATCAAAATCTGCCAAGCTCATGCCGGCCATCATTCCCATGGACCCATCCAGTGTCACCAGCCGCGGCAGCGCCGATACCGTCATCTGTTGCACCGCCAAGGGCATTGGCGGCCCCCGCATTGCCCGGGCAAAGACAAACACACGAGCTTGAGGATCGACTTGTACCCCGGGAGCGATTTCAACCAGCACCTCAAGCCTACGTTGCACTACGGCCTCCTGATCAACCAGGCCGGAAGCTGCCGGAGAAGCTGCCACTGTTGATGTTGACGATGATGATGGTGATGGTGATTCAGCCCCAGCTACGCCCAGATCTTCTTCCAGCCGATCAATAGCCTGCTGAATCAACTCCGCTCGCTCACCTTCTACCCCTGCATCCATGGCCTGACGAAACCATTTCAGCGAGGCTGCCAGATCATTATTCTGAAAAGCATTCATCGCCTTAATTTCAAGCATCGAGACGTCCTGAGGATTAAGTGCCAAGGTCCGATCAATTGCCGCCGAAACCCGGTCGGTTAATTCTCGATTATCTACCAGGAACAAGGCTTCGGTATACCAAGAGGCCAGACCCGCATCATTCGGGTAACGATCCATCAAGTGTTTAAACGCGCCAGCGGCTTTCTCAAACTCCCCCATACGCATATAAGATTGACTTATCAAAAACCAGCCTTCGTCATTTTCAGGTTGAGATCGCAAACGCTCAGCTAGCTTCTCAACCGTTGTGTTAACGCCAGTTGTATCATGAGGACTTGTGGCAGTCTGTTCACCACCCCCGCGAAGCTCTTTCGATAGTTGCAAATCCACAATAGCGCCCCAAGAAAGCCCGAAGTCGCCATAAGCTATGATCGCGAACAGCGGCACGAGCGCCGCTAGCAGCCAAGGGCTACGACCCATGCTACCGCTGTCTTGCGCGCCATTCAGGGGCGCGGTCTGGGTATCGTCGCTACCGGCCTCATCAAGCAAGTTGCGCTGAAGCTCAAGAGATAATTGGTCATAGACTTGCTGGTCTATATCACCTGCGGTCAAACTGGTGCTCAACTCGGCACTGCGCTCCTGATATATCACTCTATTCAACTCAGCGCGATCATCTCTTTGTTGCGCGATCCTACCTTCGCGACCTCGATAGAGCACCGGCAAAAGAACAAAAGCGACAGCCAGCACGCAGAGCAGCAGGGCATAAATCCAAAAGCTAAGAATCATTTTGATAACAACTGTTTGAGGCGCTCCTGATCCTGATCAGAGAGGGCTGTCACGTTAGTCTTACGACGACGTAACATTCCGAAGATCACAACGAGCGCGATGATGAAGAATATCCCTGGACCAAACCAGAGAACCAGCGTCCCTGCTCTAAGTTGGGGTTTGTAAAGAATGAAGTCACCATAGCGGGCCAGCATAAACGCCCTAATGTCATCATCGGACTGGCCTTCAAGGACCATGCGGTGAACTTCGCGGCGCAAGTCTTTGGCAATCATGGCATCCGAACCGGCTATGTTCGTATTCAAACACTGAGGGCAACGAAGCTCTGCAATCAGGCTATTATATTGCTGGCGCATTTCATCTTTAGGGAATGGATACGCATCGATGGCGGCCCAAGCTGGAGCCTGGCATAACGCCAAGGCGAACAGGATGACAATACGATGAACTTTCGTTAGCATTTTAGCCCTTTAACCCGTCGGGATTAGTTTCCAACAATTCGATAATTGGGCCTAAGGTTTCTTCCCAAATACGACGTGACACTGGCCCCACATGTCGATAGCGAATGACGCCTTTGGCATCAACAATAAATGTTTCCGGTGCGCCGTACACCCCTAATTCGATACCTAATTTGCCTTTATCATCAACAATATTAAATTGAAAAGGATTGTTGTGACGTACCAGCCACTGACGCGCCTTAGACGAATCGTCGTTATAATTAATACCCAACAAGGGCACCCCTTCCTCACGGCTGATACGAAGTAATTCAGGATGTTCAATCAGGCAGTTGGGACACCAAGTGGCCCAAACATTAACCAGCACAACCTGACCCCGTAAGTCACTCGCAGTCAGTTCTCGGCTCGGATCATTCAGCTCCGAAAGTGAAAAATCAGGGAACGGCTGATCAATCAACTGGGAGGGTAGAAAATGTGGATCTTTCAGACCGAAGCCGCCGGCTAAAATTGCCACTAACACAATAAATATAACCAGCGGTATTAACAGGCTCTTATTCAGGCTGCTCATGCAGCCACACCTAATGTCACAGCGGGCTGCCGGCTGCGTTTAACTGCCCGGTAGCGGCGATCAAGAACCGTACAAAAACCACCGAGAGCAATGAGCAAACCACCAAACCAGATCCAACGCACGAACGGCTTATAGTGGATTCTGACTGCCCAAGCGTCGTCGCCGACGGGCTCACCCAGAGCTACGAACAGATCGCGAAATAGTGTCGGGTCAATATCCGCCTCGGTCATTACATTTTTTGACACTGCATAAAAGCGCTTCTCTGGATAGAGTTTGACGATCGATCTACCCCCTTGAAGCACCTCAACCTCGCCTTGGTCTGCCACGTAATTCGGGCCCTTGATTTGCCGCATCGCATTTAATCTGAATTCATAACCCGCCAGTTCAGCCACGTCACCGGCAGCCATCCGAAGGTCCTTCTCCTCGGTGTAGTACACGGTTGTGCAAACCCCGACAATGGTGACGGCTATACCCAAGTGACCCAACAACATGCCGTAGTAGGACATCGTCTGCTGGAACAAGGCCGGCACCTTGGCCACCTTATTCGCCACCTTAGACCATAAATCACGCACTAAATTACTGACAATCCACAGGGCAAGTGTATCGATTAATATCACGGCCACGGAGACTTCTGTCGCAAACGCGAGTACCAAACTCCCAACCACGACCAAGCTACCGACCAAAGCGGGAAATTGTCGGCGCAGTGTCTCCCGTGGCGTTTTCTTCCAGCGCGACGCAGGACTGATCGCCATAATCACGAATAGGAGCAGCATCAAGGGCACGAACACGGCATTAAAGTAGGGAGGTCCAACAGAAATCTTCTTACCGTCGGTTAACGCCTCGTATACCAAGGGATACAAGGTACCCAGTAGAACAGCACCAGCAGCCGTCACCAGCAACAGGTTATTTGCCAAGATCATGGTTTCGCGCGAAGTCCAATCAAACCCCGCCTCACTCTTAATGCCTGAGACCTTGATGGCGTAGAGCGTCAAAGAACTACCAATCACGAGCACCAGGAATGTCAGAATAAACATACCTCGCTCTGGATCAACCGCAAAGGCATGTACCGAGGTCAGCACACCAGAGCGCACCAGAAAAGCACCGAGCAAACTGAAGGAAAAGGCAAATATCGCCAGCAAAACGGTCCAACTCTTAAACACACCACGTTTTTCTGTGGCGGCCAAAGAATGAATCAACGCAGTGCCCACCAGCCAAGGCATAAATGACGCGTTCTCAACGGCATCCCAGAACCACCAGCCAC
>JABMOJ010000403.1 GCA_013204195.1 SAR86 cluster bacterium | reverse complement strand
GTCTGACACTGCCCATGATGTTGGGGATCTTTGCCAACCTCGGCGCAGCATTGTTTGAAACCTGGCTACTCGGCGGTGTCAGCACCAACGCATTGGCTGCCTACAGCTTTACCTTTGCCATCACTGGCGCACTGGGCTCTTTGTCCTTAGGAATATCAATCGGGCTGTCCTCAGTCCTCGCACGCACCATCGGCAGTGGCGACATGCACATGACAAGACGCCTGGCCACCGATGGCATCGGCCTGTTGGCGCTGATCATGTTGATGGCCTCAACCATCGGTTATTTCAGCATCGAACCCTTGTTTCTATTGCTCGGCGCGGATAACGACACCCTGCCCCTGATCGTCTCTTATATGCAGATATGGTACGTGGCGCTGATATTTTTCGCCCTCCCCGCCATTGGTGCAAACGCCTTACGCGCCAAGGGCGAAGGGCGTACTTCAGGCGCCATTATGGTCGGTGGCGCAGCATTGCAAGCCATGCTTGACCCCATCCTGATTCTCGGTCTATTCGGTATGCCGGCCTTAGGTCTTGAAGGCGCGGCCTGGGCCATGCTGACGTCAAGAGTCGTTCTGTGTTTTCTGACCTACTATGTGTTGATCTATCGAGAAAACCTGCTGGACTTTTCTAAAACCAGCGCCGAGATTGTTCTGCACTCATGGCGCCGTATTTTGGCAGTCGGTATCCCGGCCACCGCCACGAATCTTATCGGCCCCATCTCTACGGCGATTATTGTCAGTTTTCTCGCAGACTATGGCAAGGAGGCGGTGGCGGGCTTTGGCATAGCCTCTCGGGTCGAGGCTTTAGCAGTAATCCCCCTGTTTGCCCTGTCCGCCAGCATCGGTCCCTTTGTCGGGCAAAATTGGGGCGCGCAACGATTCGATCGGGCCAACCAGGGTATGCAGATGGCATTTTTAGTCTCTATCATCTGGGGCCTGAGCGTCGCGCTATTGTTCCTAATCTTTGGAAGTCATATCGGCGGCTTGTTCGCCGATGATCCCAGCGCTGTTGCGTATGCGAGTCTGTATCTCGCTATCGTGCCCTTCAGCTATGGTACTTGGGGGGTGCTTATGATGGCGAGTGCGACCTTCAAGTCACTAGGCAAACCCATCTCTTCGACGATCATGTCGGTGGTCAGAATGTTCGTGATCTATGTGCCGCTGGCCTATATCGGGCGACACTATTTCGATGTGACGGGCATCTTCGCCGCCGCTTGTATCTCTAACTTCCTCATGGGCGCTTTGGGTTACAGTTGGAACCGCCTGACCTACGGCGACAAGGCTCGCCTCGCCAAGGGTCAAGTCGAACCAGCCTTGTAGTCTTCGCCGCACGCCTGCCGGACGGGGTGTTAACCCCTGACGCCCAATCTCAGCCGCCGGCTGAACAAGACCCGGCTTTAGGCCTTGCGATCAGTTACGCTGCAGGCCTTTCGCCTTATTCGCCAGACGCTCTTGGCGGTTCTGCTCGCCCGCCAGGCGCAGCGCCTCACGATTGGAATCATCCACCCGCATGTAGTTTTCACGCCAAGCTTCAGATTCTGACCAACGAAATGGCGTGTGTTGTATCACGGGCGCGGTCGCACTGATCACCAGATCCAACGCCAACCGCAGCGTCGTCGCCTGCATTTTGGTATCAAACGGCTTACCCATGGGGTTGCCTAATGGCAGATTATTGTGCAGATAGCGCGGCACACCACAATGGCTGACAATATCCAACGCCGAGCCAATGATCACGGTGCAAATACCGGCTTGTTCGAGTGCCCTGGCTGTCAAACTGACAGTCTGATGACAGACCGGTCACAAGGGAATTAAAATAGCTATGTCCACCGCGTCGTCGATACAGGCCTGCACCACCTTTGGCGCATCGTCGTTAATCGTATTGCGTTGACTGTATTCCGTCGGGACAAAATGAAACCTGGGCGCCAGCGCGCCAATGACACCAGCATCTGCTAACGCTGATAGTGCTTCGAGGGGAAAATAAGATCCCCGATCATCCGTATGGGTGGTCTCCTTGTCCCATGACAACTCATCGGTTCGAAATCGCTCCGGAGCCTGCCGAATATCCCAGCTGCTGGCGGTGCGAATCGGCTTTTCGATACGCCCATCTGGCACCGCCGTTGTCACAATAGCCACCCGACACTCTGCCAGCGGTTTATTCAGTGACTGCCAGGGTACTTCGTCATGTTGCGCCCATTGATAAGGCGCAAAATCCTGGGCTGCGTAGTAACGCTGGGTGCGTTCAATATATGCTATCGGCTTTGCCATAGTCCCTCATCCTTGTCATACCTGGCGCTCGGGCTCGTGACCCCGGCATCGCCGTCATTCATGTCGTACTCTTGGCGTACTCTTGGCGTACTCTTGGCGCAACTGGCATCATCAAGACCGAAGCTACCTTGAAAGCAACCCTTGGTCAAACCCAGCGTCAACATCCTGGCCACGGTCCACCATCAGCCCAGCTGGCCTGCTTGTTCGCGCTCAAGACTTTTACGATACTGATACGGCGAGACATGCACCCATTTGACAAACGCGCGGCGGAAATTCGTCACTTCTGAGTAACCCAACAGGTCAGATATTTCCTGAACGCTAAGACTGGTGGTCTGCAGATACTCCACTGCCAATTCCTTTTTAACGTCATCTAGGATTTTCTGATAACTGGTACCCAGCCCCTTTAATCTTCGACGCAGCGTTCTTGTCCCCAACAATAGCTTGCCGGCAATGGCCTCTAATTTTGGAAACTCGCCAGGGGTACTGATCAGCAAGTGACAAATTCGCGAGACGATGTCGGCGCCGATCTCCATCTGATTGAGTATTTTTCGGCAAGACTCTTCACAGATTTTCGCTGTATTCGAATCTGCCTCGGCCAAAGGCTGCTCAAGTAAATCAAGCCCGAAACGATATTCACAATGGGTTTGGTTGAACCTAACGGGACAATGAAACGCTCCCGGGTATCGCGCTGAATAGTCAGTCTCAGGGTAGCTCACAAAGATTTCCTGCGGCTGAAAAGGCTTGGCCGTCAAAAGACTGATCAACGGCGCGATACCCATAAACAGATCTTCAACAACAAATTGCGCCACCAGCCCTTCGGCCAACAGGTGATCCAGGCGCAGCACGGCAACATTCGCGGCATCATCTTTGGTAAAGCTCAGGTCAAACAGAACACCGGCCATTTTGTGATATTTGACTGCAATCTGGATGGCTTGCTGAAGTGTCGCACTGCTCATCATCGCGTATCCGAGCAATCCGAAATCAGCGATGGTTGTTTCTCTAGGCACCGCTAGCCAAAAACCATCTGTGCCAGCCAGGGCCAGCATATTCTCAAGTTGCTGGATGCGCTGCCGGTAGCTCACTCGCAACTCGAGGTTAGCTAAATCACTCTCAACCAAACCGGTTTCCCGCAAGATTTTATTCAGCGGATGACCGCGCTGCTGAAGCGCTTCTACCAGGTCCAACACTTGAGGCATCGGCACAGCCCGTCGATCAAGATCGTGCTTCGGTAACATAGCCATTGGCATCACGAAAAACTAAGACTCCAAGTGTCCACTTATGATCACAAGTTGTCAATTTGTCAACGCCGCCATACCCTACCGTCTAATCCTCTCAATGGGATGAGAATCTCCATTCAGGCAACTTTAGCTAGATGTCGCCGGCACGAACCGCAGCCAGGCACCGCACAGGAATAATCGATCGCCAGACCAGCTCAGATTCATCGCCGACGCCCGCTGGCGCAACGCTTCCATGTTCGACACCGCAAAGGTCATACCCGCAACCCCTGGCCCACGACCATCGCTGACGGCTTGAAAATTAATTCGCCCCTGGTCGAGTTCGATCCCGTAGTCATCACCCGCGATGACGACTGGCCGGCGTAACACCTCAGCCCAATGGTTTGCCAGGGCCTCAGGGTCATGACTCTGCACATCCACTTCAGTAATCTCACTGACATATTCGGCGCCTCGAGCCTCCCAGCCCTCGCCACCCCAGGTCCATGCCTGCGCCGGGTTCATCCAATCAAGAGACACAATGGTGGCACCCATATCCTTCGGGTGAAGATGAAAGGCTTTGGTATTCGGTTGATCAATATTCCAGATCTTACGAATCGACAAGGCTTGCGTATGCTCACGGTACAGCTCGATATCATCAACCTGTAACAGCACCATATAGCCTCCATTGCCTCCACGCTGCTGAAGCAATCGCCCGGCGGAAGTCTCTGGTTGAGTGGGGGCAACCACCTCGAGAAAGGTATCACCGATGCTCATCACCGAATTTTCCAGGCCGAACTCCCCCACCCCGGGATCTTGATAGTCGGCGGCTAGGCCCAGTAATGTCATCAGTGCATCACGGGCGGGCGCCAGGTGCTCGGCGACCAGCGCCACTTGTCGTAATCGCATGAGATACTCCTATTCCGTTTCAGATCATCAGCTGCATTAAACCTGGATAGCAACATAACAGTATCGGCGCATTTTTTCACGATTGGTATCCACTAAGTCCAGCAGTTAAGATAAGCAGACATCACAAGGGAGACATTGAATGCGATTGATTTCAGGATTACTACTCGCGGTAGTGGTAACGAACGTCTGGGCAGCGAGCGATAACAGCGCCACTGAGCAAAAAATAACAGATGCGATCAAGCATGAAAGGCGTAGCACCGCTGATACAGCCCGCGACGCCAACCGCAAGCCGTTGGACACCTTAAAGTTCTTTCAGCTGCGCGATGATATGAAGGTGCTGGAACTGCTTCCTGGTGGCGGTTGGTACACCAAAATTCTCGCCCCCACCCTAGAAGCGAACGGCAAACTCTATATCTCCATGGATGCCGAGCGTACGGGTGAAGCACTCAAGGGCAAACCTGGATTCGAT
>JABMOJ010000402.1 GCA_013204195.1 SAR86 cluster bacterium | reverse complement strand
GGTGAATTCGGCATGGGTGCAGAGATCGGCATCGCTACCGGAAAAATGCATGCGCGAGGCCCCGTTGGGCTAGAGCAATTGACGAGCTTCAAATATCGAGTGGCAGGCACCGGTCAAATCAGACCCTAATCTAAATGTCTGCGGTTTACTTTTCGACCACCTTCGAGACAACAAGGGCCTGAATTAATCATGCATGACGCAGCACTCATATCACTTTCAGCGTATTTTATATTAATGATGGCTATCGGCTATTACGGGTTTCGCAACGCGACCAGCGATGTGTCCGAATATATGCTCGGCGGACGCAAGCTACACCCGGCTGTCGGTGCACTTTCCGCAGGGGCATCTGACATGAGCGGCTGGATGTTGATGGGTTTGCCTGGCGCCATTTATTTGTCTGGCATCAGTTCGGCGTGGATTGCCGTGGGCCTGATGGTGGGGGCATACCTTAACTATTTACTGGTGGCACCCAGACTGCGGGTCTACACGGAGATGGCCGATGACGCGATCACCATTCCGGACTTTTTTGAAAAGCGATTTCTTGATACGTCCAGATCATTGCGCGTGCTGTCGTCCATTGTGATCATCGTGTTTTTCACGCTTTACACGTCGTCTGGTGTTGTCGCCGGCGGCAAACTATTCGAAGCTTCCTTTGGCCTGGACTATGAAATCGGCTTGTTTATCACCGCTGGCGCGGTAGTCGCCTACACCTTATTCGGCGGTTTCCTCGCGGTCAGCATCACTGATTTTGTCCAGGGTTGCATCATGTTCGTAGCCCTAGTGCTGGTACCCAGCGTCGCCTTTGTCGATTTGGGAGGCTATGACACTGTAACCAGCACCCTGACGACACTGAACCCCGACTTACTTAGCTGGTTCAAGGGCATTACCGCACTAGGTTTGATATCAAGCCTGTCTTGGGGTCTCGGCTACTTCGGCCAACCCCATATCATCGTCCGCTTCATGGCGATCAGGAGCCTCAAAGACATCAAAAAAGCCCGTCACATCGGCATGAGCTGGATGCTGGTGACGGTACTCGGCGCCGTAGCGACAGGACTCGTTGGCCTTGCCTATGTCACAAACCATGGTGGCAACCTGGACGATGCAGAGACCATATTTATCTACCTGTCCCAGGTACTGTTTCACCCGCTCATTACCGGGTTTTTGCTGGCCGCCATACTGGCCGCCATCATGAGCACGATTTCGTCACAACTGCTGGTGTCATCCAGCTCCTTGACAGAAGACTTTTACAAAGCCTTCATTCACCGATCGGCAAGTCAGCGTGAACTGGTTCTGGTTGGCCGTTTGTCCGTGCTCGCCGTATCCTTAGTGGCCATTGCACTAGCCTTTGATCGCTCCAGTTCAATTCTCTCTTTGGTCAGCAACGCCTGGGCCGGCTTTGGCGCAGCCTTCGGACCCATCATTTTGTTGAGCCTGTACTGGCGCAGAATGACTCGTGATGGCGCACTTGCCGGTATGATCACTGGCGCGGTCACTGTTCTGGTCTGGATTTATGCACCACTGCAGATCGACGGAATGGCCCTAAACAGCTATCTGTACGAAATTGTTCCCGGCTTTATCCTGGCATTCATCGCCACCATTGTCGTCAGCCTGCTGACGGCTAAACCGCAGGCTAGCATTACCGATCGATTCGACGGCGTGCATCGCGTCATCCAAGACAACACGTAAGTTTAGGCAGGCCAAATGCAGGCGGTTAGCACCGCAGAGCAGCGGCCTTGCCAACAAGCGCAGGCACACGGGACAAAACGCATATGACCGACACGGCGACAGCCAGTTTCCACTCGACTCTCGCAACCCAAGAAGCCGCCATTGACGCTGCCTTCTTAGCCGACGAAATCACGCTGATCAAACAACTGATAGATGAAGCAGAGATCTCACCTGAACAGCGACTCAACATCCAGGAACGCGCTGTCACATTAATTGATTTTATTCGCGACTCAGGTCAACCGGGATTAATGGACCAATTCTTGACCGAATACGGATTATCCACCAACGAGGGCATTGCCTTGATGTGCCTGGCAGAGGCGCTGTTAAGAGTACCCGACGCGGCCACGATTGATGCACTGATTGATGACAAGATCACACCCTATAACTGGGACGAACACTTCGGTCAGTCCAACTCGGCGCTCGTAAACGCCTCTACCTTCGCGCTAATGCTCACTGGCCGAGTGCTTGACGACGACAACACCTCAAGCGTCGCGGGCTTACTGAACCGAACCGTCAAACGTCTGGGCGAACCGGTGGTACGCATTGCCGTGAAGCGCGCCATGCGGGAAATGGGTAACCAGTTTGTACTGGGGCAGACCATCGAGCAAGCCATCAAGCGCGGCCGGACGGAGATCCGCGAAGGATTTCGCTATTCTTACGACATGCTCGGTGAAAGCGCATTGACCATGGCAGATGCCGACGCCTATTTTGCCGCTTACGCCAATGCCATCAAGGTCATCGGTAAGTCTGGCAAACAAGGTCCTATTGCCGAGCGCCCGGGCATTTCTGTCAAACTGTCAGCCTTGCATCCGCGCTTTGAGTACGCCAAAACGCCACGTCTAAAAAAGGAATTGATTCCCCGGCTCATAGAGCTGGCACTATTGGCCAAAGAACACGGCATGGGCCTCAACGTCGATGCCGAAGAGGCCAGTCGACTCGAGGCCTCACTACCCATTTTACAAGAGACTCTCAGTGACGAACGTCTTAAAGGCTGGGATGGATTCGGTATCGTTATACAGGCTTACGGCAAGCGCGCGGTGGCGGTTATCGACTGGCTTTATGCGCTAGCCACCGAACTCGACCGAAAGGTCATGGTGCGTCTCGTCAAAGGGGCTTATTGGGACAGTGAGATCAAGCACGCCCAGGTTGAAGGCGCCCAGGACTACCCGGTATTTACTCGCAGAGCAGCCACGGATGTGTCCTACATCTGCTGCGCGAAGAAACTGCTGAGCATGACGGACAGAATCTACCCACAATTCGCAACCCATAATGCCCAGACCGCAGCCGCCATTCTCGAACTCGCACAGGATGGCCAGGCTTACGAATTCCAGCGTCTCCATGGGATGGGAGAAACACTCCATAATCACCTGCTACATCATGAGCAGGTTAACTGTCGTATTTACGCGCCAGTAGGGCCGCACAAAGACCTGCTGGCATACCTTGTTCGCAGACTACTTGAAAATGGCGCGAACTCCTCATTCGTCAATCAGATTAACGACCTTCGTTTACCTTCCAGAACATTGGCCGCAGATCCCATGGATCGCATAGCATTACTCGGCAGCCGCCGACCGAGGAATTTGAAGCCGCCCTCGGGACTCTATGCACCCGATCGCCAGGCTGCCCGCGGCTGGGATCTGGCCAGCAGCATCGACGTAATTGCAATCAACACTGAACGCGACCCGTTTCACACCGAGAAATGGACCGCGACGCCGTTGATAGCCGCAGACTATATCGGATGCGAACCACTGATACTGACAAACCCGGCGAACCCCACCGACATTGTTGGTAGCGTGATATTCGCCACCGCCGCCGACGCCAACAAGGCGAGTGATGCAGCACAGACCTGGGGAGATGTCAGCGCTGCTGAACGGGCCAAGTTTTTAAGGCGCGCAGCAGACCTTTATGAAGCGGAGTTTGGCGAGCTTTTCGCCTTGTTAGCCCGCGAGGCCGGCAAGACTCAAGCGGATGCGATTGGTGAAGTTCGCGAGGCCGTGGACTTTCTGCGTTATTACGCAAATCAGGCTGAGATTCTTACCTCATCCCAACCTCTCGGTATTATCACCTGTATCTCACCCTGGAACTTCCCCTTGGCGATTTTTACAGGCCAAATTGCTGCCGCCCTCGCAGCCGGCAACGGCGTTCTGGCAAAATCGGCGGAAGCAACACCACTCATCGCTGCCAAGGCGATCAGCCTATTCCATCACGCTGGCGTACCCACAGAAGTCTTGCAGTATCTGCCAGGCACAGGCGCTGAAACTGGCAATGCCTTGATTCGCCACCCCAAAACAGCGGCGGTGGTTTTTACTGGCTCGACCCGTACCGCGCAGCATATCAATCTTGCGATGGCAGAATGCCTGGCACCGAACGCACCTCTCATCGCCGAAACCGGCGGCATCAATGCGGCCATCGTTGACTCAACGGCACTGCCAGAGCAGGCCGTGCGGGACACCATCTGGTCTGCATTCCAGTCCGCCGGCCAGCGTTGCTCGGCGCTGCGAATACTC
>JABMOJ010000401.1 GCA_013204195.1 SAR86 cluster bacterium | reverse complement strand
TGACAGGCCGGTATTCTAACCAACTGAACTACCGCTCCGTGTTGTCACGAACAAACGATACTAAAGTCTTACACATCTTTTTTCTTTACTAAGTGCCTAAGGCTGGCGCCTCAAAAACTCACGCTTAACTCACTGACGAGTACTGGTGGGTGTTGCAGGGGTCGAACCTGCGACCTACGCCTTGTAAGGGCGTCGCTCTCCCAACTGAGCTAAACACCCGTCGAATTAAGAGTGCGAATTGTAGCGATTCGTAGCTTTGAGTCAACCCCATGGGGTGACTATATGTGAGAATATTGAAAAATAAATCATAACAATAATTTGACTCCGAATAACAACCAGTTTTTCGGCGGCCTCTTTCGTGACGTTGCTACCCGGGCGCTAAGGGCTTGAGCGAATCGGCCTCCAGGCGCACAAGGCGCCAGCGGCGACTATTTTGGCGCATCATCAGTGCCGGTAAAACTAATATCGACAAGACCCGCTTGAACGCGCTGATTGGCAAGCACCCTAAGTTGACCCACCATGCGGCATCACGGCCAGCCAACAGATTGCAGTACGGGCAGCAGAGGGTCCTGCAGTCTTCAATAGCCATCTTCGCCACCATTGCCCGACAAATGATAGGGCAAGTGATAGGGCAAGTGATAGGGCAAGCGATAGGACAAACGATAGGACAAACGATAGACAGGTCTAGCTCCTCACGCACCTCACACAGCAACAACAACAATCACAACAAGACAGTCAACGCCTCCTTAGCTCATCCACGCCCGTGCCACGAGCATTTAGGGTGTTCTATCACGCGGCGGTTGATGCACTGCAGCCAGCAGCAGGCGAGCTGCCTGCATGCACCCCACAGTAGCAGTTAGCTGTTTATTGACCCATATCACACCATTGAGATTCAACTAAAAACCTCGTTGATTGAACCCGCTCTGCAATAGTTTAATGAACCCCCTTAGCTCATCCAGGTATCGCACTTTGCCTCAAAAACAAGCATTGATCACCGGTATCACGGGCCAGGATGGCGCGAATTTCGCTGAATTCTTGCTGAGCAAAGGCTATCAGTTAAACGATACGAAACACTACGACCCTTATGCCACCCACTCCCGCGTGGATCATATTTACCAAGATCCTCGCGCACTTAACAAAAACCTGGTGATGCACTATGGGGCTTTGACCGATCGGTTGAATATGCGGCGCATTGTTAACGAGGTACGGCCTGACGAGATTTATCACTTGGGCGCGCAGGGCGAGGTCGCCGTGAGCTTTAAGATTCCCGAAGAGACCGCCGATACAGATGCTCAAAGCACCCTACGGCTGGTGGAGGCGATTCGGTTTTTGGAGACCATCCAATCACGCTCATCGAACTTGAGACAAGGACCCATCGCCCTTTGCCCGAGAACAGCATGGAAGAGCACTTGACCTGAGAGGTTCAGAACCGTTTCCAGGCACCGCGGCGCAGAACGATACCCAACTGGCGCGCCTTGAAGCCTACCCCTAAGCCCCCGTCTAAGCCCGCTCCTATGCACACACCTATGCCCAGCCCGAAAACCGTCTTGAAGATATAGGCCCACCCCCACCAGAAAGATACCGACAAACAGGCGGCGCAGTAAACGCCTAAAAAAAGATCAATGCACAGGCGTCAAGCAGGACTCAGACGCTGCCACATTAAACCTCAACACTTGGCGGGCTTGCCGTGAAAATCGACGACCCAGGCTAGCCTGGCGCTGGCGCGCCCACACTTGAAGCCAAACCAACGATCGCCACCGAATCCGCAGCGATGAGGAAACGATGAGGAAGCGATGAGGAAGCGATCAGGAAACGATGAGAAAGCGCCGAGAAGGTAAGAATCATCACCGCGACCACAACCAAAGCCACCACGGGCAACAACAAGGTCGCGAGCTTCCAAAAGCACTTTGATGAAAGATGAGGAATGGAGATGGCGCGTTGCGGCCTGAGGTTGGCGGGAAGCGCTCAACTTACTTGTCGCGTTATGCGTTTTTAGAAATCAAACCCTTTTGTTTTGAATATATATCGGTATAATTTCGGGCTTACCAATATTTAATGCAGATTGCGACATGACTGACTCCATCGATCACGCCTCAAAATTACCCCCAGAGGTCTTCCTCAACCGAGTGGATGCCGAGGGCAAGCTCACCTACTGGGACACCGCGGCGGTGCACGCGCAGCTCAACGCCGCCGGCGACGGGCAGTCACTGCGCTCGACCGAGCGCGCCCTGGATGAAGCTGGATTTTTACCCGCCAGCCTAGAGTTGGACGATCTGGTTGACGAATTTGGCCGCAAGCCCGTTGGCCTGATACTGGCCAGCTTGCGCGATGAGGCCAAGCGTAAGCGGCATCAGTCGTTGATTCTGCAATGGGTAGACACCCCGGCCCATGGCCCCCTGTTGTTCTGCAACGATGCTCGCGGCGGTCGACGCTGGCTGTTCCTCGCCCCGCTCACCACTGACGCCCCGCTCTCTAGCGAAGTGACCAGCGAACTCACCCCAAAAGTGCTGGCCACGGCACTGGATGCGCTCACCGATGACAAGCACACGGTCATCTGGCCCTATGGCGAGGTCACCCGCGCCTGCCGCGCCCTGGTGGTCGACAACGGCAGTCATCGCTTAACGCAAGCCTCAGGCACGCATGTGCAGATACACAGCTTGATCTACCCAGAACCCATGATGCGGCACCGCCCCAAGACTGTTAACCCTGACTTGATCAGCCCGGCCCAGATGTCTCACCTGGACCGCCTGGAGGCCGAGAGCATTCATATCATGCGCGAGGTCGTAGCCCAGGCCGAAAACCCGGTCATGCTCTACTCTGTGGGTAAGGACTCGTCGGTGATGTTACACCTGGCCAAGAAGGCCTTTTACCCCAGCCCACCGCCCTTCCCCTTGATGCATGTGGATACGCGCTGGAAGTTCACCGCTATGTACGACTTTCGAGACCAGATGGCGGCCGATGTGGGCATGGACCTGATTGTGCACATCAATCCCGAAGGCGTTGAGAAGAACATCAACCCCTATGATCATGGCAGCGCGTTACATACAGATGTGATGAAGACCGAAGGCTTGAAACAGGCCCTGGATAAATATGGCTTTGATGTGGCCTTTGGCGGCGCTCGCCGAGATGAAGAAAAGTCCCGGGCCAAGGAACGGGTATTCTCCTTTCGTACCAACACCCACCGCTGGGACCCGAAGAACCAGCGGCCTGAGCTGTGGAACTTGTATAACGGTTACAAGCGCAAGGGTGAGAGCATTCGCGCGTTCCCTATCTCGAACTGGACCGAACTGGATATTTGGCAATATATCTATCGCGAACAGATCCCCTTGGTGCCCCTGTATTTCTCCGCCGAACGACCCGTGGTCAATAACGACGGCATGTTGGTGATGGTAGACGATGACCGCATGAAATTATTCCCCGACGACAAGATTGAGATCAAACGCGTGAGGTTTCGAACCCTGGGTTGTTACCCACTGACTGGCGCCGTTGAGTCTGACGCCGATAGCCTTTCAGCTATTGTTCTTGAACTCCTGCAAAGCAAGACCAGCGAGCGTCAGGGTCGCGCCATCGACAGCGATTCTTCGGCATCGATGGAAAAGAAAAAAGTGGAGGGTTACTTTTAATGAATACATCTGTGAATGAAGTCAAGAATCAAATCACAAACGCGGCCACCCAAGCCGAACTCATTCAGAAAGTGGATGACTATATTGAAGCCCAGTCAAAACTCGACCTGCTGCGCTTTATTACCTGCGGCAGTGTGGATGACGGCAAGAGTACCTTAATCGGCCGCATGCTCTATGAAGCCCAGATGATCTTTGAAGATCAGGTCACCAGCCTGCGCAGCGATTCCAAACGCATGGGCACCCAGGGTGGCGACATTGACTTCGCCCTGCTGGTAGACGGCCTCGCGGCAGAGCGAGAGCAAGGCATTACCATTGACGTGGCCTACCGCTTCTTCAATACCGACCGCCGTAAGTTTATCGTCGCCGACACCCCCGGGCATGAACAATACACTCGTAATATGGTGACCGGCGCCTCTAACGCCGACGTGGCTGTGATACTGGTGGATGCTTCCCAAGGCGTGTTGAGCCAGACCCGCCGCCACTCCTTTGTGGTGTCGTTACTCGGCATCAAACATGTGGTGTTGGCCGTAAACAAAATGGACCTGGTGGGCTTCAAGCAATCCGTGTTTGATGAACTGGTGGCAAGCTACGAGGCTTTTGCTGAGAAGCTTGAATTTGAAACCATTACCGCTATTCCCTTGTCGGCCCTTAAGGGTGACAACGTGATCGAGCGATCCAAAAATACCGGCTGGTACCGTGGCCCTACCTTATTGGGCTATCTTGAAACCGTGGAAGTTCGTCAGGCGCAGCTGGACCATGCCTTTCGCTTCCCTGTGCAATGGGTGAATCGACCGAACGCCGATTTTCGCGGCTTTTCTGGCACTGTAGTCGCAGGCACCGCCGCGCGGGGCGACAGTATCAGAGTGCTACCTTCTGGCGAAATGGCCCATATTAAAGACATCGTGCTGTACCAAGATAATCTGCAGCAGTGCGTGGCCGACCAGGCAGTGACCATCACACTGGATCGCGAGATTGATATCTCTCGAGGAGACGTGATTGTCGCCGCAGACGCCCCCTGTGAGGTGTCGGATCAGTTTGAAGTGACGCTGGTGTGGATGGCCGCTGAAGAAGGCTTTATTGGCCGCTCCTATTGGCTGAAGATCGGCACCCAACGGGTAAAGGCTAGCATCACTGACATTAAGTTTAAGTATGACGTAAATACCTTAGAGCAGATGTCGACCAAATCCTTGGCTCTGAATGAAGTGGGTCGCGTCACTATGCACCTGGACACACCCATTCCCTTTGAGGCCTATCGCGATTGCCACGGCATGGGCGCCTTCGTCTTGATTGATCGCTACAGCCACGCGACGGTCAGTGCCGGTACCATAGCCTTTGCACTGCGTCGAGCCAGCAACGTGCATACCCAGGCGTTGACCATCGATAAGGCCGCGCGCGCCGAGATGAACGGCCACAAGGGCAAAGTGCTGTGGTTAACCGGCTTGAGCGGCTCTGGCAAGTCCACCATCGCCAACGCCACCGAACAAGTGTTGTTCCAGCGCGGCGTGCACACCTATATATTGGATGGCGACAACGTGCGCCAGGGCCTGAATCAAGACCTGGGCTTTACCGAAGCCGACCGCGTAGAAAACATTCGCCGCGTAGCCGAGGTGGCCAAACTGATGGTAGATGCTGGATTGGTGGTCATCACTGCCTTTATCTCGCCCTTCCGTTCAGAGCGCGACATGGCGAGATCGTTATTTGACGAGGGGGACTTTATCGAAGTGTTTGTGGATACGCCACTCGCTACTGCCGAGGCGCGAGACCCCAAAGGCTTGTACAAAAAAGCCCGACGCGGTGAACTGCCGCACTTTACCGGCATCGACAGTCCTTATGAGGCACCGCAGAATCCAGAAGCCACGCTGAATACTGCGACGTTAACGTTGGAAGAGTGTGTGGTCGCCATGGATAAGCTGATATGAAACTGATGGACATTGGCGGGACGATGATCGCCGAGCAGCAAGCCTCATGAGCGATTACGTACTCAAAGAAACCCGCCTTCGCAGTCTGCTGAAGGCGTTCTCCTGGCGGATAGTGGCGACGCTCACTACCGCCTTGATTGCCTATGGCATCACCGGCGAGATTGACACCGCACTGGCCATTGGTGGCATTGAGTTCTTTTTGAAGTTCGGGATTTATTATGCCCATGAACGGGCTTGGCAGTGGGTGCCGGTGAAGGTGCGGGTTGAAAAGGACTAACCCCCTAACAGCCAAACGAGGATAGATTCTCAGGCCAATCTCCGACCGACACCGGCGCCATCGACTGCTCTTCTCACACAGCCCCACCCATCACTATTGATCTTCGCATTCCTTAGGAATGCTGACCTTTTATCAATCTGAATACAAAGGAGAAGATTATGCGTGAATTGACGATTGAGGAGTGTGAGCAGGTGTCGGGTGGGATAGCGCCTTTATTAGGCGCTGCTGCGGGCGCAGCCGTGGGCGCTTTGGGCTACCTTATATCTACAGGCATGGGTGCAAACCGGTTTTCTGCGGCCGAACTAGTCGGATTCACTGTAGCAGGCGCCACTACCTTTGGCTTTAGCGCCATCGGCGGCGGGGTCATTTATGGGAGCTTAACCGGCAGTCTTGCTGGCGCGGCAGCAACCAATGCCGCGTGTATCTATATAGATCTGATAGACGAGAAAAAAGATCAATAATCTACCTGCTACAGAAAGCATGCGTGAACAATTAACACGAATGAAGAGCGTAGCGTTTTATAGCTTGTCAATTTCCCCGCCGAATCGCTGCACTAATTCGGCGGGGATCTGCGCCCTCAGCGCATCAGTCCCGTCTATATATCGATCAATGCTCACGCGCTGACAATCTTTATCGACGAAAACTAGCGACATATTCATACTAGAGTAATAGATGTTTTGTACATCTCGCCAACGTACATGTTGCTTCCCTAAGGGCCAACGTCGGATATAAAGGCCTTCTTCATTCACTATCGCTTGATATCGAAAGATCGCCCACAATGCGATAAAACTGCCCACTAAGAATACCGGTGCGATCACCCGCAACTCAGCGTCTTGTTGGAACTCGGGATCGATGAAAAACCTTATGGTACTGACAAGCAGCCCTAGCGCCAGTGTCAGCCAAAAAACGCGGAACCCGAACCCAGCTCGATACACCGCTAACTCACTACTAACCTTCTTGCCAGGACGCCGAGTTAACTCAAGAAACAGGATGCAACCCGCAGTAAACACCGAACCATGAAAGAAACTGTTAAAAAAATCCATCGTGCCTCCGCTGTATTATAAAACCGCTTCAGCTTCCCTCCATACCCTGATTGCCGGTACTGGCAATGCGCCATACCACTTGTAAGACAATCCCCGCTCTGTTTTGCTCTGATCACTTACAAAATCAATATACGTCTAGTTTAATCACTCGCGCGCTGGCTCAGGCCATAGTGTGGCGTGGCAAGCCACCAATGATTCGGTATAACAACCACTCGTAACACATCAGCGATGTCGTTAACCTAGTGGCCTGGCGATCCAAGTATCGAGTTAGCATTTCTTCAACCTCGAAACCCACATATAGAATGTCTACATGGCCGGCTATAACCGTACCGATAGGTATGACTGGCTAGCGCACCAACTGTTCGAGACGATCAGTAAAGTTGAAGACTTTGCGGCGCACAGACTTTGGACTTCCAATCGCGAACAGCCGAATATGGCCCTGAGCGGTATAACCCCCAAACAGAATTTGACCATGATGGCCTGACCTCTAATGTTGTAGCACGTCGAAATGAAAGGATTCGCGAAGAGACTGCCACAAAAGATAAGCGCGCACGCCACGAAGACCTAGGCGGATCAGAAACCACGCCCCCAATATAAACCCCCGACCTGGGCCTTTCGTTTCAAAAAGACCATAGAATGCAGTCTTTGCACAGGCACGAAAAGTTACTTCGTCAGCGCAGAATACCTTAGAACGCTAAACCGCCACGACTTCATTTAAAAATTTAGTAACCACACCTATCACTAACCAGACACACCGCTCATCAGCACACCCGTCTTCATCTATGTCGATCTCAGTCGACTCAGCGCGATCAAGTACACAGCAAACTGTATTCCAAAAATACCAAACCAGGTATTGCTCTCGATCGGGATCCAATCAAGGAGATAAATTATCAAACAGACACCTGAGGAGCCGCCACTGATTGTCAAACCCGCCAAGGAGTTAGGCATAACCCGAGACTTAAATTTTTGGGCGTAAAAGCCATAAAGCCGATTATGAAGATGGCCATTGTCAGCCTGAAACGGTGAGCGCCCTTTACGCATCCGGCGGATAACACTCACCAAGAAGTCAATACAGGGATAAGACAAAAGAGAGGCCATGAAACCAGCTGAGAAATCGCCCTCAGCAACACCCAACAATCCATAACCTACCAGCAGGGCACCAAAGCCATAACTTCCCATATCGCCCAGAAAGAACCAACCCGATACGACATTAAAAATGAGAAACATCAGGCAGGCAAAGAACAGTACACCCTCAGCAGGACGGCCATACTCTAAAAAAAATATACCAAAAGCGATTGTGACAACACCAGGGATCAGGCCATTAGCACCATCCGCCATATTGAAGGCATTAATAAACCCAACACAAAATAAAGTACAGAGTCCCCACGCAATCCAGGCGTGAGAGAGCAGATAATCGATGCCCGGGATGCCGATGGATGAGGGAATAACATTCGGCGTCGTCCAAAGGAAAAAACCAAAGGTCAGCAGCTTAACTATAATCCTAAAATACGGGGTCAATAAATCAGCCTTAATATCCTCAACACCACCCAAAATGACACAAACAAAGACCGTGGACCAGAGGTGTAGGAAGGTGACATCTCGCACCACCCCAGGGGTGTACGAACTGAGCATCAGCATACCAACAACAAACAGAAGGAAGGTAATAACAATGGCAACCCCACCCAAACGGGAGGAATTTATGCCGCTAATGCCATGGGATGCCGCGGAGTCTCTCCCTGCCCGCAGGGTCGATAAGGCAAACATCACAACGATGGCGCCAAGGCCTGTTAAACCGAAAGTCAGAAGCGCCAAGAGAACCATAAACACGTATTTTTTGACCGTATTGCTACTCGGGCGGTTGGCGGGCTTTTGATCACTGTCAGTCACAACGCTCAATTGATGAAATCTCCAGACTTTCTGTCATCAGCTTTGTCATCTATAAATCGTGGAACCTCAGCATCAACCTTCACGGTACTCTCGCCTCGTCGTATCAACTCACTCGCAAGACGGCTTCCTATAAAGCCCAATAGCATCAACCGATCAGGTGCGTTAACATTGGACACGACAGATCCATCAAAACCCAAACCAATAGCGCTCTCAGACAATCTGGACGCACCACTGACACCGAAGAGTATCAGAAGCATCCCAACAAGCAGTGTCAATGAGAATCTATTCATATCTTTAACTATCTACCAGCCGCAGGAGACCTAGGGTTCTTTTCTTCTCAACATGATGGGGCAC
>JABMOJ010000030.1 GCA_013204195.1 SAR86 cluster bacterium | reverse complement strand
GGCCAGGGGGGCTTTGCGAAGCGCTCGTTTGCCAAAAAGCAGTGGTTGAAAGATGTCTCAAAAAAAGTGGCGCGGCGGAGCAGTACCTATGGTGACCAGCTAAAGGGTTGCGAGAAGAGTTTAGATCGAGGCTGGTTTGGCTGGTTATTTAGCTGATGCCTGATTACGGGCTGTTGTCGCTATTGCCCCCTGTGCTCACCGTTATCTTGGCGATATGGACCCGCAATATTCTTATTTCCTTGTCGCTCGGCGTGTTCGTCGGGTCTATGATCTTGACCAGCTACAATCCCTTTCTGGCCACGTTGGACATGATCGAATCTCGTATATTTGTTCAGATCAGTGTGCCCTCCAATATTCAAATCATATTCACCATGATGGCCATCGGTGGTTTTATTAAACTCCTTGAGGTGTCCGGTGGTGCCAAGGCGTTTGCACGCGGCATCACCCGGTTCATTTCCAATGGTGTGCGAGCGCAGTTTTCCACCTGGGTGTCGGGGCTCTTGATTTTTTTTACGGACTCAGGGAATGCGCTGATTATAGGGCCGCTGTTTCGTCCGATCTTTGCGGAGTTGAAAATATGCCGAGAAAAGCTCGCTTATATTCTAGATTCCACTGCGTCGCCAGTTTGCATCCTAATGCCTTTTATTGGTTGGGGCGCTTATATTATGGGCCTGATTGAACAGGCCTACGGGGATGCCGGACTGACTGAACCTGCGCTGAATGTTTTATTAAATGTTTTGCCTTACCAGTTTTATGCAATTTTTACGCTGGCAGCAGTGCCGTTTATCATTATCAGTGGGCGAGACTTTGGACCGATGGCAAAGGCTCAGCAGAAATTTCAAGCATTAGAGCCAGTGGATAATGGTCAAGAGGAGGCCGCTCAGGCGTCCGGTGACTTACAGTCTACGCCTCTGAGCTTGTTTATCATTCCCTTGGGGCTGTTGCTGGGTACCATTGCGGTTTTGCTGAGTTACTTCGCGCTGCAAGACGACCTCAGCAGTATTCATGTGCGTTCGACAATGACCATAGCGTATGTGGCAGCGGCGGTTGCCAGCGCCTATTTAATGCATCGTTTCCAACAGGTTAGTTTCGATGATTCGCTAGGCAATTTCGTCAAGGGCGCTGAGCGGATGGTTTTTGTCGTTATCATTTTGATACTGGCCTGGTCTTTGAGTTCTGTCATTAAGGATCTGGGCACGGCCCAGACCTTGTCTGCCCTCGTCGGTGAGGACGTCAGCCCGGCGTTCCTGCCAGCGATCGTGTTTGTGCTAGGCGCGGTGATTTCCATTGCGACAGGCTCGTCCTGGGGTACCTTCGCTATTTTGATGACCCTCGCCATTCCAGTCGCTGTCGCCATCGGGGCGCCACTGTACTTAACCATCGGTGCGGTGCTCAGCGGTGGGTTATTCGGCGATCATACTTCGCCGATCTCCGATACCACGGTATTGTCCTCTGTCGGTGCAGATTGTCCGCATATCGATCATGTCTCGACCCAATTTTACTATGCGCTGTTGGTCGGGACTGTCGCTTTCATGACGTTTATCGCGGCTGGCGTATTGGGTTCGATGCTCGTAGGAGTGGCTGGTCTTGCCGTGTTGTTTGCCGCGATTCAGATCATTAGTCGGCGTTTTGGCTATCGTGCGGTGATAGGCTGAATTATCCTCTTCGGGGCTAGAGCTTATGCTGCTTACTGGTCTAAAGCGTCGCCTAGCGCTGTCAACAAGATCCTGATCTTGCAGGAATCTGCTGAGTCTGACCCGGTTCTATTGTCCTGATAATACTTGGCGAATCACTCACAGTAGACCGTCTGGTCACTTTCTCTGTGAATTTTTCGGGTTCTTAGCAGACAAACGCCGGTCGATCGGTATAATCGCCGCGATTGAAGTAGCGGCAGATGACTGTTTGCGCTTCAGACTGCTTTTTAGTCATTGATTCGGAATTGAATATGACCGGTTTATTAATATCGGTAACAGCGCTGCTAGCTTCGGTAGCGATACTGCTGCTTGGCCATGGCCTGCAACTCACGCTGGTACCTTTATATGCGGTCAGTCTAGATTGGGCGCCAGAGTTGATCGGCTATACGGGTTCCAGCTATTTTATGGGACTCGTGGTTGGCTGTTTGACGATACCGCGATTGGTGGCGAGAGTGGGTCATATTCGTGTTTTTGCCGTCTTGATTGCGGCCGCGACGGCGGCCTTGCTGTTTATCGGGATAGTGGATCAATTTTGGTTTTGGATGCTGTCCAGAGCCGTCTCCGGCTGGGCATTCGCCGGTGTGTATATGGTGATTGAGAGCTGGCTGAACGAGAAGACTGCCGTTGAACATCGTGGCAGTGTCTTGTCGATTTATATCATGATTACTCTGGTGTCGATCTGTATTGGTCAATTATTGATTGGCTTTGAATTAGGCTTTCCCGGTCTGTTTATGCTGGCGGCGGCCTTGCTGGTACTGGGTGTTGTGCCTATTGGTTTGACCTCGAGTTCGCTGCCGGGGCCGATTCCGGTGGTTAAATTTCGTCTTGCTCGCGTGATTGCCGCTTCCCAGGTTGCCATGGTAGGCGCCTTCTTCGGTGGCTTGGTCACCGGCGGGTTCTGGGCTCTCGGGCCAGTCGTGGCGAGCGTCAACGGTCTAGAGAAAGAACAGATTGGTATGTTTATGGCGGTGACGATACTGGGCGGCACCGTGTTTCAATTTCCGGTGGGGCGCTTATCAGACAGAATCGATCGGCGTTATGTCATTGCGGGGCTGGCCCTGTTAGGGCTGCTGACTTGTTTGTCGGCGACGGTGCTGTTGAGTTTTAGCCCGGGATTGATTTACGCCACCATGTTCCTTTTTGGTGGTATGACATTCCCACTGTATTCGCTGTGTCTGGCGCATGCCAATGACAATACCAGCTTGTCATTGATGGAAATCGCCAGTGGTGTCCTGATGATGAATAGTGCGGGTTCGATATTTGGTCCGCTCATTGTGGCCTTTCTGATTGGTTACACGAATCATGCGCTCTTTATCGTTTCAGCGGGGGCCCTGGCACTGCTCGTTTGCTGGACCCTGTATCGCATCCAATTTCATGACGTCGCGCGCGACCATTTCGAACCCTTCGTCGCCGTCAGAAACACATCACTGGAGATTGTGGAAATGATCTCCGAAGACGGCGACCAACCCCGGCAGGATATCGTCACCGAAGATTAGTCGTTACTCAGCGATAGGTGATCTGTTCGAGTATCGGGGTCTCGATCGCAGGCTCGGAATAACTGAGCCGGTAGATGACATTGGCCTTATCATCGGCAATCAAGATGCTACCGTCGGCCATTTGTAGCAAGTCGGCAGGCCGACCCCAGGCGACATTGTCTTGTAACCAGCCATCGACCAGTACTTCGTAATGCATACCGCCCTGATCGTCCATACGGGCGAGAGTAATACGGTAGCCTGTAGGGCCAGCCTCGGGTGTTCGATTCCAAGAACCATGCTCAGGGATCAGTATTTGCTTGTGGTATGCCGACGGTAGCATGGTGCCCGTATAGAACATCATGCCCAAGGGTGCGACGTGGGGACCGAGATCCAGTGCCGGCTCGATGTAATCAGTCGGATTGTGGCCGGCAGAGAACTCCGGGTCGGGAATGCTCTGGCCGTGAAAAAACGGATAGCCAAAGTGTTGTCCCGCCTGGGTGACACGGTTGAGTTCGCAGGGCGGTAGATCGTCGCCAAGCATGTCCCGGCCATTGTCGGTGAACCACAGCTCGCCCGTATCTGGATGCCAGTCGAAGCCCACTGTATTGCGAACACCCAAGGCGTAGGGCTCGAATGTCGCGGGGCTGGCGTCCACATTCATGCGTTGGATGGAGGCAAACGGCGAATCAGGTTGGCAGATGTTGCAGGGTGCACCGACGGGGATATAGAGGTAGCCATCTGGGCCGAACGCCAGATACTTCCAACCGTGGTGGCGCTCTGTGGGTAATGCGGTCGTTAATACCTCGCTGGTGGCGAGTTGCTTAGGCGCCTTGTTCAGCAGTTGTTGTTTGATGTCCCGAAAGGCAAGGATTTGGTTGACAGCGCCAACGTACAGGTCGCCGTCTCGATAGGCGAGTCCTGAGGGTAAGTCTAGGTCTGCGGCGACCAATGTCACCTGATCGGCTTTGCCGTCACCATCAATATCCCGAAGCCGATGCACCTTTCCCGCCCGTAAACTGCCGACATAAATAGCGCCGTCTTCGCCGAGGGCCATCTGTCTTGGGTTTTCTACTTCAGCGAAGACCGCAATACTGAAGCCGGTGGGCATGTTCAGCTTTTCCAACGGCAATGGGTCCGCGGCTTGTGTCAGAGCGCAAAATACGCTGGTTAGGATCGCCAACAGATGGTATTTACTCTTGAGCTTGAATGTTATGATTTGATCTTTCATGAACAATGCGTGTTATTCCTTGAGTTTCCGAAGTGTGGATCATGCGCAATCTAGGTAAGCCCCGTCAATGATCAGCGCTGAATTAAAATCCGAGATCCAAGTAGCCTATTCCCGGCTGCTTGAGGAAAAAGGCTATACCTCGCGCCACTGTCAGCGACAAATGATCGCCGATATTGCGAATACGTTGGGGAGCATCGAAGTGGATGCCGACGGTGATCGGCTATCCTCGAACCCTATCTGTGTGGTCGAGGCGGGCACAGGCACGGGTAAAACGGTGGCCTATGCC
>JABMOJ010000400.1 GCA_013204195.1 SAR86 cluster bacterium | reverse complement strand
GGCTTAAAATCCACGCCAATACAGTGGGCCGAGTCGTTGCCGCCACTGGCCTGTAGCTCGAGTGACGGCGGCGGAGCGGCAGTTGAGATGCTAATGGCGGGAAGCGCGAGGCACAGCTGTTAGAGCGCGGCGGCCATGTCCTGATAGGTATTGAAGCCATAGCGGGCGGTGATCTGTGAGGCCCAAATATCATCCAGGGTTGCGATGAGTTCGGGGGATAATACCTTGGCATGACCGCCAACCTTGCCTTCGCGCACTTTCGCCGAATCACTGCCTTTGGGAATACCCGCGACAGACTCGCTGAGTTCAACAAACATGTGGTCATCAAACTGGTGTTTGTTTTCGAGCATATACGCCAGGGATGAATGCTTCAGGGTGATCGCCAGTAACTCGTCATCCAGGCTGATATTACAGAACTCAGCAACGCGCTTGATGGCAAGTGTTGGGTCGGCATTCATCGCCTCATAAGACAGCATTAACACATTGGGATTGTCGCGCACGTCCCACCAGCTGCGCAGGTGCCCCCAATAGCCTTTGTCGGGGTCATTCACATAGTTCGCGCGCGCAAATGCTTCCAGTGATACTGCGCCCGGCTCGAGAAACCAGCCTTCCATAAAACGATACATCGACACTAACGCATCTCTTGGGTCGCGCATCGACAAGATATATTTAGCGCCCTTGGGTACGTCGGTGAATGACAGATGGCTCTTGAAGCCACGGGGTTCGGCTTTCTGCGGTGCGTTTACGTCAATGCCCAACCGGGCGGACACTTCCAGCCAGGGCACGACCCGAGAAATGTCGTCGTAATCGGTAGCGCCGCGGGTTCGAAGGGTATGGAATATCTGTTGCAGCCAGGTGGTGCCGCATTTGGCAAAGGGCGTGATAATCACATCTGTCGGCAGCGGTTCGTAGGGTTTGAAGGGCGATTCAAAGCCAGCAAACATGGAACCCATTTTCTCTGCCATTTCTGCCATGGTGCGGGCTCGCCGCGGTTCGCTATTGGTGTTCATCAGTAATCCTTGCTGGGCCGCCGCACCCCTTGCCTGGGGTAGGGCGCGCCGGTTCGTTATGGGTCGCTATTCATCCGTTGCCGGGGTCGTTAACGCCGTGGCGTGAGCGTCTGTAAAAATGCCAAGGCATCAGTCGCCGACTGCGCGGGTATTTCTTCCATGGGCATGTGGCCGACATTGTCGTAAATCACCAGCGTCGAGTCAGGCAGTGCCGCGTCGAACTTGTGAGCGATATCCACCGAGATCAACGAATCTTCGCGGCCCCATAGAATCAAAGTCGGCTGGGTGAACAAGTTCGCATCCACCGGCGCTCGAACCGGTCTGGGTCCTGCAAAGCGGCTTAAGGGCGCTTCTCTGCCGCCTTCACGCAGGGCTAACTCATAATACCGATCAATCAATTCATCGGTGACCATGGGCGAGTGATTGTAAGCCGATTCGACCCCTTGCTTGGTTAGCCAATAAGGGTCCAGATATTTTGAGATGGCACGAAACCAGGGTTGGCCCAGCAGCTTGAAGGCCAGCGGGGCTTCCTTCTTCTCGCCATCGGCGGACGCTGCGGCCTGTTCGGCGAGCATCTGTGCCCAGAACTGCGGTAAACCGCTGGCATCTACCAATATCATGGCGTTGACCTTGTTCGGGTGGGCGAGGGTGTATTGCCAAGTGACGCCGCCACCCATGGAGTTGCCGCCTAAGGTGAAGTTGTCGACACCCAGCAGTTCGACCAGGGCGTCGACGGTGTTGAGTTGTGCCGCACTGCCATAGTCTTGATCAGGGGTCGCGCCGGTGAGCCCATGGGCGGGTAGGTCCATGGTGATAATGCGATAATCTTCGCCCAGTAATGGCACCCAGGGCTCCCAGGTGTGCAATGAGGCATTGGAGCCATGGACCAAAACCACCGCCGGGCCTGACGGATTACCCTGGTCTCGATAGTGCACGCGGGCCCCATTGTCCATGGTGAAAAATTGCGATGCAGCATTGGTATATTTAGCATCGACCACGGCCGCGGGAATCTCGCCCTTGTACAAGAACACCGCAAACGCCAACACCAATACAACGATGGTGATGACACTGTATTGAATAAACCGCATAAACTCTCCCCGAGTACCTTAATGATCACACCTTACCCTGTTTTCGCGCAGGGTTTAATCAGGCCAAGGAGCAGCCACTAACCGGCCAGACTGGTCAACGCCGCCCAGTCTGGATCGCCCAGTTTACCATTGGGATTGACTGGGTGCAGGCACACATGGCTAGCACCGGCGCTCATGTGCTCGCTGATACGGGCCTTCACCGTTGCCGCCGACCCCCAGGCAAATATCGCATCGATAAACCGGTCTGAGCCGCCGTCATTAAAGTCGGCCTCGTCCATGCCCATGGTCAGCCAGCTGTTGCGGTAATTCGGTAATGCCAAGTGCCGTTGAATCGCCGCGCGAGCCACGCCGCGCGCGATCACCGGGTCGGTTTCGACAATGACTTTTTGTTCAACACAAAGCCATTTATCCGGGCCGAGTATCGCCCGTGCCGTGGCCGTATGCGCCGGCGTAACAGAGTAGGGGTGGGCGCCATCACAGGCATCTCGGGCCAGCGCCAGCATCTTCGGACCCAAGGCGGCAATCACTCGGCGGGGTTTAATCGCCGGCGCGGTGGCCATGTAAGGTGACGCATCCATGGCTTGCAAGTACTGGCGCATGCTGGCCAGTGGCGGGCCATATTCACGCTTACGAACCCCTTCGACAAAAGGTTGGTGAGACACGCCAAGGCCCAGCAGGAATCGATCGTCAGACTGCTCGGCCAAGGTGTTCTGGCCAGACAGAGCAACGCCCGGCTCGCGGTTATAGATCGAGGCAATGCCGGTGGCGACATTCAAACGCGTGGTATTGGCCAGCAACCAGGCCGCGTGGGCAAAGGGGTTGCGACCCATCGACTCAGGCATCCAAAGGGTGCCATAACCCAAATCTTCAATGCGTTT
>JABMOJ010000399.1 GCA_013204195.1 SAR86 cluster bacterium | reverse complement strand
TTTCCGGGGGGATTACCAAGTGAGCTTTTACGGTCCCCTCAGCCATGCTTAGGTGTTTCGCAATCACTTTGTTCGGCATGCCATCTAGCACGCCCATAAACACGGCAAGCTGCTTAGGCGATAAATCGAGTTTAATAGGTGATTCCGGGGATGCGGCTGCAAGGTTTTGATTGAAATCTAACTTTTTGGCAAGATTCACAGGGATGTAATAACCCCCGAGCATGACTAACTTGATTGCGCTTAGTAACATATCCACGGGAGACGACTTAAGGATAAAACCGCGGGCACCGCAAACATAGACTTTCTCAGCAATCTCTAGGCTGGACTCGTCCGAAAATATCACAACCGGTATTTCAGGATACAAGCTTCGCAAAACCACGACAGCGTCCGCACCGATTGTATCATCGAGGTTTAGGTCGAGTGTGACTAAGCCGAAATCTACATCCTGTAGCAGAATTGCTTGGGCGGCTTCGAAGGTTCCACAGCCTACCACCTCTGCAAACAGGCCAATAGACAGCAGCGCTGTTTTCACCGCATCCATGACAATCGGATGTTTCTCGACGACTAGGGCTTTCATTATCACGTTTTAGGTGCTCGTTGATACCGAAGAGCACGGGCACACACCTCGACAAACTTACGATAGTTGGAGGGGTGACGCCTGTCCACTTGGAAACACACCCGTTTCCGATGAGAATTTGGCTTGTTAGAGCAAGCCAAACCAGCCTGTTGGACACCTTCACCAGGTTGTAGGACCGGTGAATAGCCTTTCAGTAGCCTAAGGTTAACTGCAGTGAGATACATGATGGTTTTGAATCAGCTAGCGCAGAGACTTAGTCAAGCTCCCAGACTTTAGCGTTGAAAACTTTGGTTGCTAAGTTCACGGTAGAAATATGCAGTATCCTCGCGGGATCGTCGTCATCAAAGCCATACACCTTGAGCGATGTACCAGACCTGGACCATAAGCCGAGAGTCATTGCCTGTTCTAAATGACCCGAGTCGTCAATAGCTTGCACTGTGCCGGTGAAGTACCCCTTGGTGTGCGCTGCATTTGTGCCCACCATGTTATGGGTTGTGTGTACCAGCCCATACTTTCCTGCAATGCCCTCGTAGGTAATACTCATGCCTTTGTCATTCATCGTGATTGACGCGACATTGAGTGAGAACTCCAGAGGTTCGCCAAATTTTACTTCTGCTGCTTGAGCCGGACAGGAAAGTAAAAAGGTTAATAGCAATGCCGTAAGTATCTTGTCAGTAGTCATGATAAGGGTTTTTACCTAGCGTGTTGATAATAAGGCAAGGCTGTCATGGCCGACATCTAAAGTATAGATTAGTTCGGGTTTGGTTAGCGGCGTACCTAACGGGCAATCAACAGGCACATATAATGGCTGATCGTTGTGTAGAGCTGCGGCAGAGCTTTACCCCGGTTGTTTACGATAGGTTGATTGGGAGTCAACCTGTCGGATCTCACAGTCCAAAATTATTGACTCGGCTTAGAGGCCTCGACCAGCTTACAATTCATGAACCTTAACCATCAATTCAGTATAACCTTTGACGAAGGTTGAGTAGGTTCGTTTGGGTTCGGCGACGACCTCAACCTTGCTGAAACGTTTACTGATCTCTTCCCAAAGAATGCGTAGTTGCATCTCGGACAAGCGATTGCCCATGCAGCGATGAATACCGAAGCCAAATGACAGATGATGACGAGCCCTGGCACGATCGATCAAAAACGCGTCGGCGTTCGGTATCACATCGCTGTCACGATTACCCGACACATACCACATTACCAGTTTGTCGCCTGCCTTAATCTTTTTGCCGCCCAACTCAGTATCAACCAGTGCCGTTCGCCGCATATGAGCCAGCGGCGTTTGGTAACGAATAATCTCCGAGACCATATTCGGAATCAGGTCAAGATTGCCGCGCAATTTGTCATACTCTTTGGGATTCTGATTCAAGAACAACACGCCGCCAGAGATAGAATTACGGGTGGTGTCGTTACCGCCAACGATCAGCAGTAGTAAATTGCCCAGGAACTCAAAAGGCCCCATATCTTTTGTGTCTTTGCCATGAGCCAGCATCGAAATCAGGTCAGATTTGGGCGGCGCCGAGGCGCGGGCGTTCCATAACTGCGTGAAATACTGCAAACATTCAATCAATTCAGCTCGCTTCTGCTCACCCGACTCGACGATCCCAACCCCTGGTGGGGTCGTTGCGATATCAGACCAGCGCGTCAGCTTTCGGCGGTCTTCAAAGGGAAAATCGAACAAAGTTGCCAGCATCTGTGTGGTCAACTCAATGGACACCAGATCGACCCAGTTGAATGCTTCACCCCGCGGCAAGCTATCCAGAATGGTCGCCGCGCGCTCTCGAATAGTGCCCTCTAACAGAGCCAGGTTCGGCGGTGCGACAGCAGATGCCACCGTGGCTCGCTGCAAGTCATGTTTCGGCGGGTCCATAGCAATGAACATACCGAAGCCGTCCCACTGTTGTTTCTTCTCACCCGCGCCATCTTCCGGCTGTTGAGTCGGCACCCCGCCCAGACCGCCGATCGTGATGCCCTGTGCAGAGGAGTAAGTATGAAAGTCCGTATCAACCTTGACGATATCCTGATACTTGGTGACCGACCAATAAGGCCCAAAGCCACTGTCAGCACAATAATGTACCGGGTCTTCCTCACGTAGACGCTTAAAGTAATCCCACTGAGCGTCTTGCTGGAAGATGCTCGGTTGAGCCACATTGATCTCATTCAGCGGCAAGGAGTAGGGATTCGGAATATTCATCTCGCTTAGGGCTGAATCGGCGTTAGTGCTTGTGTGTTCGCTCATAGGACGTCTCTAGAATGATTGCCTGGTATGCGGCTCAAATCGTCAGGACCAGCATAAACTCAAAAAGTCGCGCAAAAAAGGGGGGCCTGTCTCAAGCGCATCGCTCTCATCCCGCAAGTTGCCAGAAAATCACCATCCCAGCCAAGTAAAAGCCCATTCTTGTGCATTTACCCATAGCCATCGCCACCGGATTTGGTATCATCGTTCCCGGAAGAGCGTCGTCCCCGGTGGGGCGCGCGGCCTTCAAAGCCGTTGAGCTGCTGTCAAAGTGGCTGGTCGGGTTCGACTCCTGCCTCTTCCGCCATATGAACCGCTCAAACCCCTGATATATATGGCATTTAGCATCCTGCTCGCACTTAAAGCCCTGCTCTTGTACCACATCTTGTACCACGCAAATTCAAACTCCTCATCACAATCTAGCCCA
>JABMOJ010000029.1 GCA_013204195.1 SAR86 cluster bacterium | reverse complement strand
CGCCTGGGCCCGCCCCACCAGTGAAATATGGATGCTTCTTCCCGGCGGGCGGGCATGGCACAGATCAACATCAAGGGCTGAGTCCCCCGTCAAACCACCGAGGGAATTAAACTGGATCGGCACAGTGCCCCCCACCAGACTCAGCGAGGCCTCTGCGACCAGGGGCGGAAAGCTCATGACGACATCAGCACCCGGGGCGGTGCAATTGGCGGGACTGCCTCTGGCTACGCACCAACCACCACTGAAATCTGTTGCCGTGGTCTTGCCAAGGATACTGACAGTTCGCCCTGTTTTACTCGCTTCGCTCCGCGCCTGTAACAACGACAACATGAACTCATTGACCTGGGTAGCCATGGTATTTCTGGCCAACATACCCTGAAAGCTCGGGATCGCAATCGTCATGCCCATGCCAACAATCACCAGACCGACCATCAGCTCCATGAGCGTCATGCCACGAATTAGCCGAGCCGAAATACCCTGTTTTGAAGTTGCCATCGAAGTTCCTTTTCTAATGGACGAAATGGATTCTAGGCGAATGACGGGCGTGAACTGGGCGCAGAACGATCAGCCCTGATGAAAATTCGATAGGCGGTCAAAAGCACGCAATGGCGCAAATAAACCAGAATAATCCCCTCTTCAGGGGCTGAAGATGATCGGTCATGCCAACCGCCAACGCGCACACTGAAGCGCCAGCCGCAGGCAAACAGGCACTTTTAGGCGTAAAAAAACCTATCAAAAATATTCAGGACACAAAAATTAGGGCGCTACGGTCAAAGTGCCTGCCGCATCCAGGGTCATCGTCGTGCCACAGCTGCCGACAGGTGTTGCCGTGACCACAAAATTCGTCTGAGTCAGGGTGCTCAGGGCGAGATCAAACTTTTGGGTTCCCTGCGTGGGCGACACGGCGCTACAGACGCCACCAATAGTCGCGCCATCATAGGTAAAGTCGTTACTGTAGAAGCGCTCCATACCCAGCGCACAGACGTTCATATCAGCAACCCCCTGACCAATGAAGGTATCGCAGGTGTAGGTTTGATAGCTCGGATAGGCTATCGCGGAGATAATACCAATAATCGCAACCACCACCATCAACT
This sequence comes from SAR86 cluster bacterium, assembly GCA_013204195.1. GTDB lineage: Bacteria > Pseudomonadota > Gammaproteobacteria > Pseudomonadales > Azotimanducaceae > UBA4582. Next base: position 6,173 of record JABMOJ010000029.1, on the reverse strand, counting down.
CTATAAGCGTATAGCCTTTTGCCATCATTGTTGTTCTCCAGCTGATACCAATTAGGGTTACTCTGCTAGTCATGGAGAGCACTTGCGCTTATGGAGTCCCTTACCTGCGCAAGGCTTTAGGCAGGGAAAACTCAATGCTCTCTTCTCGAGTTACGATTGTCGTTACCTCAACTGGGCCTTCCAGCTGCAGTCGCGCGACGACTTCTTCCACCAAACTTTCTGGTGCGCTCGCGCCGGATGTTACACCGACTACTTCAGCACCTTCAAGCCAGACCGGATCAATGAGCGTCGCATTATCGATAAGAAACGCCCGCACCCCCAGTCGTTCGGCGAGTTCCCGCAATCGATTAGAGTTTGAACTATTCGACGAACCGACAACGAGAATCAAATCACATTCCTGAGCAAGATCTTTCACTGCATCCTGACGATTCTGAGTGGCATAACAAATGTCATCCTTGCGCGGCCCCTCAATCAAGGGGAAGCGGCTGCGCAATCGATCAATGACCTTGGCGGTATCGTCCACAGACAAGGTGGTTTGGGTGACATAGGAAACCTGAGTCGCATCCTGGATCTGCAACGTGTCTACATCGTCGACACTTTCAATCAGATAAATGCGGCTTGGATCGGCATACTGACCCATGGTCCCCTCGACTTCAGGGTGACCGGCATGACCGATCAGTACCGCCTCGCGCTGATCTCGGGAGAAACTGACAACTTCATTATGAACCTTGGTCACCAAGGGACAGGTGGCATCGAAGACTCGAAGGCCTTTTTCCTCGGCCTCCGCGCGAACCTGTTTCGATACACCATGGGCACTGAAAATCACCAGGGACCCCGCCGGCACTGCCTCAACTTCCTCGACAAAAATGGCACCCTTGGCACGCAAATTCGCGACAACTGTGCGGTTATGCACCACCTCGTGGCGAACATACACGGGCGGACCGTACAGCTCCAAGGCTCGGTTAACGATTTCAATGGCCCGGTCAACGCCAGCACAAAAGCCTCTGGGGCTCGCTAATTTAATTTCCTTGAGCATCGCTTATTCACTCACCCGGATTATTTCATTTGAGATTTGCTCAACCTCGACGATAGCAACATCGAAAATGAGGTCCTTGCCTGCCAGCGGGTGGTTGAAGTCAACCTCGATACTATCACCTTGGATTTTATTGATAACACCGGGCAACTCCGAATCCGTTTTGTCAGCAAAGGACATCATCAAGCCTTCGGTTAACACCATATTGACTGGAAACTGACCGCGTCGTAGACGCTGCATATTCGCCTCGAGATGCTCGCCAAAGGCTTGACTGGCTGGAATCGATAATCGCGCTGAGGCTTCGGCCACCATGCCGTACATCGCCAGTTCAAAACCGGGCAACAAATTACCATCACCGACGACAAAGGTCGCCGCTGTATCGCCGGTTGAATCGACGATATCACCGTTCGTGAGCTCCAGAGTAAATCGCAGCGTAACCCGTGTACCGGGTCCTATTGGGGTATTCTTAGCCATTAACTTTGCTGGTCTCCTTGGGCTTGATCAGGGTATCAAGTATCAGCACCATGGCGCCGATCGTGATGGCTGAGTCGGCAATATTGAATGCCGGAAAGTAGTAGTGCTGGTAGTGGACGACAATAAAATCCACCACGTAACCCACCAGCGCCCGATCAATCAGGTTGCCAATGGCGCCCCCGAGAATCAGCGCTAATGCTAGCGCCAGCAGCTTCTCGGAGGACTTGATTCGATATAGCCAGACCACAATGACGGCACTCACCAGGGTCGAGACAGCAACTAACAGCCCACGTTGCCAACCACCTGCGTCGCTCAGAAAACTGAAGGCCGCGCCGGCATTGTGCAGCAGTGTAAAGTTAAACACCGGCAGCAATACGATACTTTGGCAATCGCCAGGTCGACACAGCGTCAGCAAATCACTCATAAAACTCTTCGACCATTGGTCAGCGACCACAATCACGAGGCTGAGCAAAAAATACCTCATGGGCGCTGATCCACGAAGTAAGCTCTTGCGGCCACCATATCAGCACTGATCGCCTGCTTCAGCGCTTCCAGGCCGTCGAACTTTTTCTCTTCACGGAGTTTGGCGCGGAATATCACCCTGACGGTCTTGCCATAAATTGTTCGCCCAAAATCAAATATATGGACTTCAAGAATCGGCTTCACAGTCGTCTCGTTGAGGGTGGGGCGCACGCCAACGTTCGCAACTCCTTGCAACATCCCATTCAAACCTTCGACCTCAACCGCATAAACGCCATCAATAGGCGCTCGGTATCGGTGCAATTGAATATTCGCCGTCGGCGCATCCAGGGTGCGGCCTAGCTGCCGACCGTAAACCACTTTGCCGGTGATGGAATAGGGTCGTCCTAATAGTTGCTCAGCCATGGCAAAATCGCCTGCCGCGAGACAATCGCGAATACGTGTACTGCTGACCCGAGCTTGGTCAACCGTCAGGGTGTACAGGTTCGTCACCGCAAAGTCATATTTTTTACCGGCCGCCAGCAATAGATTGAAATCACCACTACGGTCATTCCCGAAGCGGGCATCATCACCGGCAAATACCGCCCGCACCTGCAGGTCTTTAACCAGCAGGTCGATAAAGGCCGGCGCTGACATCGACCGTGTTTTTTCGTCAAACTTCAGGCACAACACCAGATCAATGCCTTGTTCCGCTAATAGTACGACCTTCTCTCGAAATCGGGTCAATCGCGCCGGCGCGCTGAAGGCGTCAAAGAACTCTTTTGGCTGTGGTTCGAAACAAATCAACATGGAAGGCGCACCCAGTTCCAGAGATTTCTGCTTAACCTGCCGCAATATCGCCTGATGCCCGAGATGCACGCCATCGAAATTGCCGATGGTGACTATGCAGCCTCGGTGCCTGGGTTGGAGATTATGTATCCCTCTGATCACTTCCATACTCGGTCAACGCACCATTTGTTTGAATTTAAACCCAAGGAATTGCAATACCGCGGCATAGGTGGCGGCGCCACCTGCGCATATCAGCAACATGACACCCAGTCGCTCCCAGAATGGCATCACCAGCCAGGCCACCTGGTCCGGTGAAATCAATACCAGCACTCCACACATAGCGCCATTCGCTAAGAAAACCTGTAGACCAAAACGCTGCCAGCCTCGATTGAACACCAATATGCCGGCACGGCGTAGTCCATAAAATAACAAACCGGCATTCAGGAATGCTTACAGGGAGGTGGCTAATGCCAATCCCGCATGTTTGAACTCCCAGACCAACAGCAGATTCAGCACCATATTCGCCACCAGCGCAATCATACCGTATCGCACGGGGGTGGCGACGTCCTGTCGAGAAAAATAGCCAGGCGCTAGGACCTTAACCAGCATATGACCGAGCAAACCCAGCCCATAGGCACTCAAACTGTATGACGCCATCGTCACATCCCGCGGCGTCATTTCACCCTGATAGAACAAGGTCGTGATCAAACTTTCCGAGAGCACCACCAGGGCCGCTGAGGCCGGAATACCCACCAGACAGACCATTCGTATTGCCCAGTCTAGAGTGGCTGAAAAGGCGGTGGGCGAGTCTCCGGAATGCTCCCTCGACAGGCTCGGCAGAATCACTGTGGCGATCGTGATGCCAAATAGCGCCAGTGGCAACTCCAGCAAGCGGTCTGAGTAGTAAAGCCATGACAGGCTGCCAGTCTCGAGAAACGAGGCCAAAACCGTATCCAGCAATAAATTGATCTGACCTACCGAGACCCCAAAGATGCCTGGCACCATTAGCCACAGAATGCGCTTGACGCCAGAATCACGAAAATCCACCTTGGGCACCGGCAGCAAGCCCGCCGCCCGTAAAAACGGCAGCAGGAACAGCAGCTGTAACAGGCCAGCCAGCAACACGCCCCAAGCCAGCGCCATGATCGGCACATCAAGATAGGGCCGCAGCCAGACCGCACACCCGATCAGCGTCAGATTCAATAACACGGGGGTAAATGCCGGCGCACCAAATCGGCCAAAGCTATTCAGGATAGAGCCCGCAAAGGCTGTCAGTGAGATAAACAAAAGGTAAGGGAACGTCAACCGCAGCATATCCGTTGCCAGCGCCACCTTTTCAACCTCACCGTGATAAACGAAACCTGCAGCAAATACGCTGATCACACCCCCCGCAAACAGGGCGCCGGCTGCGGTAATCAGCAATAGCACCAGACCCAGCGTGCCGCTAACCCGGTCTATCAGGTGCTGCACCGCCTGCGGGCCCCGCTGAGTGCGATATTCTGACAAAACCGGCACGAAGGCCTGGGAAAACGCGCCCTCAGCGAACAGCCGACGGAAGAAGTTGGGAATTTTAAAGGCGAGAAAAAACACATCGGCTTCGGCGCCAGCACCGAAGAAGAACGCAACCACCATATCTCGGACTAGCCCAAACACGCGAGAAATCAAGGTCATCACTGACACCAGACTGCTCGACTTCAGTAGTCCGCGGCCGATCGTCACCTTGCTCGATTCAGGATCACTCATCACATTTCCCCGGGTTATGCGCCCGGTTAGTCAAAAGCTGGCTATAATACTTTGATTCGCCCGCATTTATTATCTATTTTCACGCACTAAGTCGCTTTGCTGTTTGACATTGGCGGCTTGAATCGGCATAGTGGCGCGTCTTATTTTCCGGGTTTTCATTCGAGGAAGCACTAACCGTGGCTAATACTCCCCAAGCTAAAAAACGCGCCCGTCAGGCTGAAGTCCGTCGCGCGCACAATGCCAGTCAACGTTCCGCAATGCGGACTGCGATCAAAAAGACCATCGCTGCCCTGGATACCGGTGACTACGCCGTCGCCCAGACAGCCTATCTTTCTGCTGTACCGATTCTGGATCGCGCCGTCACTCATGGCATCATCCATGCCAACAAGGCCGCTCGTCATAAGTCTCGCCTGAATCAAAAAGTCCGGGCTCTGCAGGCCTAAATCCGGCGTTCTGGCTGAGCGTCATTTTGACAGCTCAGCCGACGACCAGATTATCCCGGTGAATGAGCTCATCTTCACCAACATAACCCAGTAGCGCTTCTATTCTCGAACTCGGCTGCCCGCAGATTGAGGCCGCCTCTTGCGCGCTGTAATTGACCAGCCCGCGGGCCACATCAACCCCCTGCTCATCAACACACGCAACCATACTGCCTCGGGTGAAATTGCCTTGCACGGCTTTGACGCCTACCGGCAAAAGACTTCGACCTGACTTCCTCAGCACATCCACCGCGCCCTGATCCAATACCAGTCGACCACTGGTGACCAATCCGGCAAGCCACTGCTTACGGGCAACCAGCACGCCACTTTGACTGCGCAACAACGTGCCGCTGTAACGGCCCGCAGCGAGTTCGGTGATCACGCCCGCGCTTCGGCCTGGCGAGATGATCGTATTCGCGCCACTGCGCGCTGCGGTACGAGCCGCTCGAAGCTTAGTCACCATGCCGCCGCGGCCCAGTTTGCCGCCATCACCCGCCATCGCATCAAGACCCGCATCACCGGCATCGGCTTCAGCAATCAATTTGGCTTCAGGATCCTGCCGTGGGTCCGACTCAAAGAATCCATCTTGATCGGTCAACAACAACAGCGTGTCCGCCTCGATCAGATTCGCGACCAGAGCCGCCAACGTGTCGTTATCACCAAAGCGAATCTCATCGGTAACCACCGTGTCATTTTCATTAACCACGGGAATGACCCCGAGGGCCAGCAGGCTGTTCAAGGTACTGCGAGCGTTGATATAGCGCTCTCGTGAGCGCAGATCGTCGTGGGTCAGAAGGATCTGAGCAGTATGCAGGTTGTGACGCTTGAACTCGGATTCATAAGCCTGTATCAGCCCCATTTGGCCCACCGCAGCCGCCGCCTGCAATAGATGCAACGCTCGCGGCCGAGTCTGGATCCCAAGGCGCTTCATGCCTTCAGCAACGGCTCCCGACGAGACGAGCACGACCTTAATGCCAGCCCGATGCACCGTAACAATATCGTCTACCCAGGCACTCACTAGCTGAAGGTCTAGCCCCTCACCATTAGAAGTCAACAACGAGCTACCGACTTTGATAACCCAGGTTTGGCCGGGCTGGTAGGCATGTGTCGTCATGACCTGCGTCTAACGCTCGTAATGCACGATAACGCCATGATCGTCATCGTCATCGTCATCGTCATCGTCATCGTCATCGTCG
>JABMOJ010000398.1 GCA_013204195.1 SAR86 cluster bacterium | reverse complement strand
GTTTTTGTTGGTATGGCTGTCTCCTACGCAGCTGATCATGTGCCTGGGTTCGGTTCTCTCGCCACCTTTGCACTTTCGCCAGACCTTGTTCTGTTTGTTTTTATTCCAACCCTAATTTTTGAGTCCGCCTTCAATTTGAATGCGCGCCACGTCATGCGCAACATTGTGCCGATTTTGACCCTGGCGGTGCCCGGCTTGCTGATTTCGACGGCCATTATTGGCTTCATTATGGCCATTTTCTCGCCCTTCGACTTGATGGTGGCCTTGCTTCTGGGGGCAATATTAAGTGCCACAGACCCTGTCGCCGTAATTTCTATTTTTAAGCAGCTTGGAGTCCCCGAGCGATTAACTGTTTTGGTGGAAGGTGAAAGTTTATTCAATGATGCGACATCATTGGTACTTGCGACATTATTGATCGGTATTCTGACGGCAGGTAGCTTTTCTGGCGACGTGGTTTTTTCAGGTGTCGGGGAGTTTTTCATCGTGTTTATCGGTGGTGCGTTAGTGGGATGGCTACTAGCGTTGGTAGTCGGTCAGGTACTCGGTGCCGTTGAGTCTGATGCGGCAATTGAAATCACCTTGTCGACAATTTTGGCCTATTTTTCTTTCATCATCGCAGAACATGTGTTCCACGTCAGTGGCATTATGGCAGTGGTGGCTGCTGGGATCATGATGGGTTCCTGGGGTAAGACGAAGATATCGCCGTCAACTGAAGAGTTTATGGAGCATTTCTGGGAGTACCTGGCGTATCTCGCGAACGTACTGATCTTTTTAATGGTTGGTATGCAAGTCGATCTGGCGGCGCTCTGGGCTTCGATCGATCTGATCGCCTTAGTTTTCGTCGCCATGCTCATTTCTCGTGGAGTGGTTGTATTTGGCGTGACGCCACTGCTTGGCAAGCTTCCAGGTGCCGAAGCGATAGGAATGCCTTACAGAATGGTCATGTATTGGGGCGGCTTGAGAGGTGCGATCGCGCTGGCAATCGTTTTGGCAATGCCCGCTTTTGAGTATAAGGATACCTTGGTAGCTGTTGTCATGGGCGCTGTGATATTTACCTTGGTGATCCAGGGGTTGTCGATTGAAACATTAGTCAAAAAATTGAAGCTCAATCATCTCAGTATCGCTGATCAATTAGCAAAGCTTGAGGGCGATCGAGAGGCTCGCGTAGAGGGTTTGGAGCGGATGGCACGACTGGCCGATAGTGGGCTGTTTTCGCAGCGTATTGCTGGCAATATCAAGGCAAAAGGTGAGCGTCAGATCAGTGATTTGTCGGAGAATATTGTCGAGGTTTTAGGCGGTATGGATGCCGATGAAATGCTGAGAACGTTGGCTTTGCGCTGTCAGGTGAGAGAAAAAACCAGGTATCGAGAGCTGTTCGCACAGGGCCTAGTGAATGAATGGGCGTATCGTGAGTTGGATTACACCGTTGACGTGCAAATGGATAGCGTTCGACACAGCAACGGATTGCCCAATGCGACGATGGAAGTGTCCATAGGCAAACGATTTAGTCTGCTTTTGATGGCCGTTATTGGTGTGTTACCTGGCTTGCGAGGATGGTTGGAAGAGCAGCGTAGCCATTGGATCGTTCGAGACTACGGGGTTGCGTGGGGCCGCTACCGTGGCTGCCAAACTGTTCTGGCGAGATTGAGCGAGTTGGCGGGTTCTGAAATTGATGCCAATAGTGTTGAGCGGTTGAATTCGATTTACGAAGATATTGCGCGGCAAGCCAAGGCGCAAATTGATGAGGTCGGAGAGCTGTATCCTGAATTCGTCGAGACGATGCAAGAACAGTTAGGTCAGCGCCTCATGCTGATTGCTGAGCAGGACGCCGTTGAACATGGAAAAGAGCAGGGCGTCATTCAATCGGGTATTGCCAGCGCGATTCTCAAAGATCAGGCAGAACGGCTGCGAACGCTCGCGCAGGATAATATGTCTGCCTGCTTTGAGATCGAGATCGATGAACTATTGGCTAAGGTGCCACTCTTTGCCGCAATCGATCCTGCCCAATATGGTGTTATTGCTGCGCACTTGCGTTCCAGAACTGTACCCAGAGGCACGGATATCATTCGACAAGGTCAAATGAGTGATTCGATGTTCCTAATTGCCCGAGGTATTGCCAATGTCACAAGATCCGAGGAGGGTGAGACTCAGAACATTGCGACGTTGTATGCTGGTGACTTCTTTGGCGAATCAGCGTTACTTCACGATACTCCGCGAAATGCGACGGCCACCGCAGCAACCCCGTGTTCAATGTACGAGTTGAAGCGCTCTGAACTCGATAAAATATGCGTGGACTATCCTAACATTCGAGCAGGTATCGAAAAAATCGACGAACAGAGGCGTCAGGAAAACGCAAACAAGATCTCCTAGATGGGTTGTCAGTTTCAGATTTCTCAATGGCTGAGCGTTGCGTTTTGAGCCGCCTTCGAGAATTAGACCGCACTAATTAGGTCAGGTACACAGCAGGATGGCATTAATCACGATGGCACGCAGTAAGATTGTTTCAAGTATTAAGCAGCAGCGTGATCACCTCGTGCGGGGCCGCTAGTGCATGCTTATTTAGATCATGCTGGGGTTCTTGCGTTTGCCCATCGAGGTGATCACGAGTCCGGCCCTGAGAATACGTTGCCGGCGTTTGCCGGTGCGGTTGCCCTCGGTTTTAACTACCTGGAGACCGACGCTCACTGTACTGCTGATGGTGTGTTGTTGGCTTTTCACGACGATCGTTTGGATCGCGTGACTGACCGTGTCGGTATCATAGCCCAAATGCCATTTGCGCAAGTCAGTCAAGCTCGCGTCGCAGCGCAAGAACCGATTCCCCTGATGGAAGATCTGCTTAACGCGTTCCCAGAGACTCGGTTCAATATTGATCTAAAGGCTGACAATACCGTTGCGCCTTTCATTAAGCTGTTAAAAAGAAACAAATGTCTAGACCGAATCTGTGTAGGGTCGTTTAACGATCAACGGGTTGCCGCCATTCGGCGTGAATTTCCCAATGTCTGTACGTCGATGGGTCCGAAAGAGGTCGTCAGGGCGCGTATGGCTAGCTACCGCGTGCCGTTTATGCGACTAAGCGCGCCTTGCGCGCAGGTGCCTGTCCGCTGGGACAGAATGCCGGTAGCAGACTTGCGTTTTATCAGGACAATGCAGGCGCGTGGGATACAAACCCATGTCTGGACCATCAATGATTCAATCGTGATGCGCCAATTGTTAGACCTCGGTGTCGAAGGTATCATGACGGACTTCCCTGCGCGGTTAAAAGCGGTGTTGTTGGAAAGAAATTCTTGGGTTTATTAGGCGAGGGGTCGCAAGTTTGCTTGTTGCGACTCAACCTGATGAGCCTTAATTGTAAAGGGCAGTTGTAGAGGTAGAGAACGATATGGATTGGATCTGGGGACGTTATACCGCATTACTATTATCAGGTTTGCTGACCATAGGGT
>JABMOJ010000028.1 GCA_013204195.1 SAR86 cluster bacterium | reverse complement strand
GTTCGGTGGCGATCGATATGGCAAGCACCGAAGGCCAGGCGCTGGTTAGAGAACTAGCGCAGCGCTCGGATATCCTGATTGAAAACTTCAAGGTCGGCGATATGCAGCGCCGAGGTCTCGACTATGCGAGTCTGCAAGCGCTGAATCCCCAACTGATATATTGCTCAATTACCGGCTTTGGCCAAACCGGCCCTTACAAGGAACGCCCGGGTTACGACTTTATGATTCAGGGTATGAGCGGTCTGATGAGTATCACCGGCGAGCCGGATGCTAAATCCAATGACGGACCACAGAAAGTCGGCGTGGCCGTCGCCGATGTGCTCACCGGTCTGTACGCCACCATCGCGATTCTGGCGGCGGTGCAAGAGCGTCAGCGAAGCGGCCTGGGACAGAGTATCGATATGTCGCTGTTTGATGTGATGGCCGCCAGTTTGGCGAATCAAGCTTCTAACTATTTGGTATCAGGTGTGGCGCCCGATCGATTAGGAAATTCTCATCCCAATGTGTGCCTTATCAGACCTTTGCGACCCTAGATGGTTATATCATCGTGGCCGTGGGTAACGACAATCAGTTTCGCAAGTTATGTGCAGCGATTGGCAAACCCAACCTGGGTGAAGACCCGTTATATCTGAGTAACGCCTTGCGGGTTGCCCATCGAGAGAGTCTGGTTCGAGAGATTCAGGCCAGCATGAGCGATCAGTCAATGGATCAGTGGCTCGCGATTCTTGAGTTGGCCGGCGTACCCTGCGGTCCGATCAATACCATTGACCGTTTATTCTCGGATCCACAGACCCGCGAGCGTGGTACGCAGCTCGACATGGACGGTATGCCATTGGTGGCCAATCCTATTAAATATTCCCGTTCTGAGATTAACTACGGCCTCAAGCCGCCGGTGCTCGGCGTGGATACGGATAGTGTCTTAGCATCGGCCTTGGGTCTGGATCAAGCCACGATCGAACGATTGAGGGCGCAAGGCATTGTTGGTTAATCCAAGTGATCAAATCATTGAACTGCTGAAGTTGCAGCAGGATGTGGGCTATATCGGCGAGCCGCTGAGTCAGTTGGCTCATGCGTTACAGTGCGCTGACTTTGCCGCGCAGGATGATGCCGATGAGTGCGTGATTTTAGCGGCGTTGCTCCATGATATCGGTCATTTTTGCGACCCGCGGGCATCGGCAATGCTAGCTGATGGCGTCGATTTTGGGGTTCACCGACACGAAACAGTCGGGGCAGAATACCTGCGCTTGTCGGGCCTCGATGAAACCATAGCGACCCTGGTTGAACAGCATGTCAATGCCAAACGCTACCTGGTGGCGACCCGTCCAGCTTATGCCGCCAAGCTCTCGGCCGCCAGCCAGCAGACCCTGACTTTTCAGGGCGGCCCAATGCGAGCCGATGAGGTGCTGACGTTCGAGCAGCAGGCGCGATTCGTCGATATTCTCAAACTGCGTGCCTGGGATGAGGCTGCCAAACGACTCGACGTCAGTTTGCCGCCCGTCAGCCACTACAGCGCCATGTTGAGAAGAAACAAGACTCAGCGATTGTCGACGGCGGAGTTGGCATTTTTTGCGAGCAACGGTTATCTGCACATTAAAGACTGGTTTAACGCAACGGAAGTGGCGGCCATGTGCGCCGAGGTAGCCCAGTTGCAGGCCTTGCCAGACAGCCCCGGCAAATGGATGAAGTATTATGAACATACCGCGCGAGGTAAGCAGTTGTGTCGAATCGAGAATTTTCTGCCTTATCAACGGCGGCTCGAACGGCTTGCCCGTGGTCGCAGTACCCTCGGTCTTATGGGTGAGTTGATGGGTGAACCCGCCGTGCTGTTCAAAGAAAAGCTCAACCTGAAATTGGCGGCAGGCAACGGTTTTGCTGCTCACCAGGATGCGCCGGCATTCACCTCATTTGATCAACACTATCACATCACTATGATGTTGAGCGTAGATGAGACAACTACAGCTAACGGTTGTTTGGAGGTTGCCAGTGGTGCGCACCAGCAGGGGTTGTTGGCGATGAATCCTGACTTGACCATGACTCAAACGGCGATCGATCAGTTAAGCTGGCAGTCGGTGGAAACCCAGCCGGGCGATCTGTTGTTGTTCGATTCTTATCTGCCCCATCGATCGGCCATGAACGAAACCGATCACGCTCGCCGAGCCTTGTACATTACCTACAATCGACAGGTCGAAGGGGGCGATGTTCGGGATGCTTATTTCGCGGCCAAACGTGCTGCCTTTCCACCTGAAATCGAGCGTCAACCAGGGACGGTGTATGCCGGGGGCGTGTTTAATGTAGGCAACCCAGTGGACAAGTAAGTGTTTGGGAATTATCAACTATTGAATGTCGATGTAAAATTCTGCACGGCGTAACGAGGAAATTGTCATGGCTACCCATCAAGAATTAGGCGGCATCACCGACGAAGAGTTGGTCAATCGAATGATTGCGAGTCACGATGATCGATTCGATGAGGCTTTCTGGGATTATTTTTCAGACCAGGTGGTGCCACACTTGCCGTCGCACCCATCAATGGTAGATCTGGGTTGCGGGCCGGGGTTACTGTTGCGCGATTTGCGCGACCGTATTGATGGCGCGCGTCTGTGGGGCTTTGATGTTACCCAGGCTATGCTGGATTATGCGACAGATAAAGTAGTCTACGATGGGGCGGCGCCGCAGTACCAGTTGCTTGATGTTGCCCGTCAACCGGTGCCCCTGGCCGATGGCTCTGTAGATATGCTGTCGATGGTCGCGGTCTTGCACGTTCTGAACGATCCGCTGGCGGCCTGTGAAGAAGTCTGTCGCTTGCTCTCAGAAGATGGCATATTCCTGCTCCAGGACTGGGTGCGAACGCCGCTGCCTGTGTATCTGGAGCGTATGGTGAACGTTGATTTGGCGACCGAACAACAGCAGACAATGCGTCGCGCCATGCTAAGACTGTTTCCTGTGCACAACAAATTCACCGTTGATGACTGGCTCTGGGTTCTGGCTGAGGGTGGTCTGAAGGTGCTTAATCACAAGCATTTACGCAGCCCGCATTTCAGCACTTTCGTATGCCAGAAGGCTTAAGCTGTTTTGTCTGAAAACTTAAGTCAAGCCAGTCAGACACTGGCCCCAGTGAGTTCGTCGTAGCTTTTGTTTTTATTGTCGCGCAAGGCAGAGACAACTGAGCTCAAGACGGTTTCGAATTCGGCACCGGTGTCAAGAATCTCACTGTTCTCGGTAATCAGCATTTGAATCAGCTGACCTTTAGAAAATTCGCCGACCTTCAGCCCATGGCGGTTGGCGAAAATATACTTGTCGGTGGCGGCAATCACGGCGACGAGTCTGCAAGGTGTCAGGGTGCCTTCCATCACGGGTAACTTCAGCCAGGCATCCACGCGCAAAGACTCTATGGCGTTTGTGGCCGCCAGCATTTTTTGCTGGGCCTTTTCTCGAAGTATCAAAGCCCGCTTTTGCTTTAACTCGGCGGTACGCTTGTGCTGCTCCATCGCCGTCATGATTTCGGTTTTTCGACGCTCGAGATATTCTCGAGTCACCAGCTTTTTATCTTGGGGTGTTTCCACCTTGGATTCTTTCTGCTTTTGTACCTGCACGCCCTGGACCACGGTGAGCAAGTGTTGCTTGATCACCTCCCAAGTGCTGGATTTTGGGCTCAGAGGCTTGAGCGTGCCTTCGGCGATATATTGAGCAAACTCAGGGTAGCTCATGTGCAAGACTTTCCGGCGATTGTGGTTCGTAAATAGCAAACGCATCGTATCTTGCCAGTTGAGGATGAGTTTAATGCGCGCGACTTTTTCGTCAGGGTCACGTTTGTCATCGTGCAGATACCATTGGCCAGGTTGTATCTCACGAATATCGGCGAGCACACTCCCGTCCAGTTGGTGCTGAGACAAGAGCGGGGATTGCTCGACTTTGATCAGGTCAAAGTCGCAGGCACTCGATGGTGTGCCTTCGCGAATAGCCTCGTGTTCCAGTGCGAGATCTTCCAGGCAGGCTTCGACGGCAGAAGTGTCGAAGTTCATTTGTTGGCAGAATGCTTGGATGTGTCCCGCCAGGCTGTCCATCAGTGTCGCTTGGCGGGCGGTATCCGGCTGAACCTGAATTGACCAAATCAACGCCTCGGTTAGCTTGGAAGCCTGTCGCCATGCTGATGACGTCTCACCACAGGTGCTCAAGACTTGTTGGAGGAATTCGTACCAGGATCCCTGCAGCACAAAAATCATAAACAGCGGCAGCTTTTTGCCCGCCATCTGCTGATTAAGCAACTCTGCCGCATAATACTTGGCCTTTTGCCGACTCAGGACCTTCATCTCAACATCGAGCAGGCGAGCTTCCATCTTTTTGAAGATCGGCTTGTCTTTGGAGAACATCAGGTCCAGTTCTGACTGACAGTCTGCCAGCGACATTCGGCTGGTTACCATGGCTCGGACCATGAGTTCAATCTTGTCCATGAACTGTTCGCCCAGTATGCCGAGATCCTCGCTCCAACCGAGGCCCTCATTAATCAGTGTATTCATCAGGTTGAGGATAGGCTGGGGTTCGAAGATGGACTTCACGCCTTGGCGCAGGGCCATGACTGCAATATAAGGGGTCAAGTTACGAATAAAGGCTTCAATCTTGAAGTCTAGGTCAGTCTGCCGCAGGATCTGGGTCACGCAGTCATCGATATAGGCTAATGTCGCGCGATCCTGCTGGCTGAGGATGACGTGGCTATGATACTTCCCGATCTGAACTAGGACGGGGTCAACATGCTCCGCTGCGGAAAGGGCGGGTAAATTTTCCAATAACTCGATAAGTTCAGGCCGGGGTAGGGTTGCGCTGGTGGGCTTATGGGGGGCGTAAAATCCCAGCAATGCCGAAGCAATCTTCTCTGGAGTGAGTCTTTGGACCAAGTCATGCATGATAATTGTGTGCTCTTGAAAAGCTAAGCGCTCGTGAACTGTGACGTTCCTGGATAACTGTGCAAGCCGCGTATCGACACTGATGGATGCTAACAAAATCATGGTGTAACTTTGTGAGGCCCGTCACAAGTCAGCAAACCATTAACGGTCAGTTTGTGCTGACCGATGGTTTAATTAACGAAATTTTGGTGAAAATGCGGCGGAGCCGTGGTGTTATCCTTTAAGAATGCTGCTGTACGCTGAAAATATCGATCTATTACAATGAGATAGAGTTTGGCACAATATCTGCCTTTAGAAACTCTGAGTATCTAGAGAGTCTATGGTGAGCAGGGATTTTTAGTCGACTCTTACCGAACTAAAATGTCGAGATGGCGTCAAAGGCCTGACTGCCGAGCCATACCGGCGCTATTCTGGCAGCCCATCGAAGCCCATCGAAGCCCGTCAAGAAGGGTAAGGCGGCAAGTGAAATTCAAGGACAGTGAATGAGTCATCAGCAAGACAATAAACCACCATTGAGTCGACCCGTTAAGGTGGTCTATGTGGCGCTCGCACTGATTTGTGTCTTGATTGGTATCGCGGGCCTACTGTTACCAGTGATTCCCGGCCTGTTGTTTTTGGTGGCAGCGCTCTATCTGATCGGTAAAGTGTCGGTGCGAGTTAAAACTTGGAGTGAATCTCGGCCGATGTTAGTCAGCCTGCATGCGCGTCTTCATAAACTGGAACAGGTTAGTCTGGGTGAGCGATTGAAACTGGTGGGTCTCACCGTCGCCGCGCTGGCGCTTGGATTGATCACTCGGTCAGCTCGCCTGGCGCGTGGGGTGATGAGCCGAGTGCCTCGGAGCTTTCGCAACACGCCGAGGTCATAACGCGGTCTGTAGAGCCCCGCGTTTCTTGACCCAGCGTCATTCGCCGTCTTGTATAACAGTGGCTGGCTCCTATCAGTGGGTGCTGCCCACCTTATTTTTCAAACAGAGCGCTGCAAGCAGAGCTCGTCATCACAGTGCTAGCAGCGGTTTCCGCCTTAGTTGGAGCTTATGTCTAATCAGCTTTCGGTTCTGCCAGCCGTCTCAGGTTGTCGCTGTGATCTGCGCGATTGATCTGATAGAGGCTTAATGTGGCCAGCGCAAAAAAGTAGAAGATCAGCAGAACAGGGACATACAGGTACGCCAGGTCTAGCAAGGTTTCAGCGGGTATTTCACCGGGTTTTGCCTGTGTCGGAAACTGGATATAGGCGAGAATCTGGCCGGCGACCACGACCCCTAGGCCATTCACCGCTTTTTGGGCAAAGCTGTTAGCGGCGAAAAAGATCCCTTCGGAGCGTCGTCCGGTTCGAATTTCACTATCCTCCACCACATCAGCGATCATGGCGGCTATCAGTGAGGCTGAGACAATGATCAGCGTCACCTCAACGGCGTTGAAAACCACCAGGGTCCAGAACAACAGATCAGTGCCGTTTTCAGGGAACCAGCCCAGTATGCGCAAAATAAATGGCATCGGTGCCATGGCGAATGCCAGGCCGGTAATCACCATCGCGCCATGCTTCTTCCCCAGACGCCTTGATAT
>JABMOJ010000397.1 GCA_013204195.1 SAR86 cluster bacterium | reverse complement strand
CGTGACCGGCGCATACGTTCCGATGGCAGCGACCAGTACCAGGAAGTCACTGCCGAATTTTCTCGTTACGTTCATGACCCTTATGTGGAGCCTGGATTTACCCGCGAACCCCTGTTTGATGAAGTGGAAGTAGCAATTATCGGTGGCGGGTTCGGTGGCTTGTTGGCTGGAGCCCGAATTCGAGAGGCGGGCTTTACAGATATCCGCCTGATCGAAGGCGCCGGCGACGTTGGTGGTACCTGGTACTGGAATCGCTACCCAGGCGCCATGTGCGATGTTGAGTCCTACTGCTACCTGCCTTTGCTCGAAGAGATGGGTTACATTCCGAAGCATAAATACTCCTTTGCGCCTGAAATTTTCGCTCACAGCCAAAATATTGCGCGGCATTTCAATCTTTACGACAACGCCTGTTTTCAGACCAATGTGACCTCCATGACGTGGGATGAGGCTGGCGGCCACTGGATCATTTGCACTGATCGTGGTGACCGTATGAAAGCCCGTAATGTTGCCATGGCCAACGGCCCGTTAAATCGGCCGAAGTTACCAGGGATTGAAGGTATTAACGAATTCAAGGGATTTACGTTCCACACCAGTCGTTGGGACTATGACTATACCGGCGGTGATTCCTTTGGCAACCTGACCGGTCTGGCGGACAAACGGGTCGGTATCATCGGTACCGGCGCCACCGCCGTCCAGTGTATTCCTCATCTCGGCGAGTCAGCGAAGGAACTGTATGTCTTCCAGCGCACACCTTCGTCGGTCGATGTTCGTAACAATGCTGAAACCGATCCAGAATGGGCTGCGTCGCTTGCGCCAGGTTGGCAGCAAGAGCGCATGGACAACTTTAATGTTCTGGTGAGCGGCGGCGATCAAGAGGTTGATCTGGTCAGCGATGGCTGGACCGATATTATGCGGAAACTCACGGGCATCGCCGCCAAGCACGCCAGTCGCGAATTGGGTCGGCGTCTCACCAAGGCTGAGCGCGGCCAACTCATGGAATTGGCGGATTATCGGAAAATGAACCAAGTGCGGCAGCGTGCCGCAGAACTGGTAGCGGACCCCACCACGGCTGAAGCGCTGAAACCCTGGTATCGACAATTCTGTAAACGCCCATGCTTTCATGATGAGTACCTGCAAACCTACAATCGCCCCAATGCTACCTTGGTTGATACCCACGGCAAAGGTGTCGATCGTCTGACGGCCAACGGTGTCGTTGTTGATGGCAAGGAGTACGAAGTCGATTGTCTGATCTTCGCTACGGGCTTTGAGGTGGGAACCTCATACACGCGGCGGTCGGGTTACGACATCATCGGTCGCGATGGCAAGGCCATTAGTGAACACTGGGATGATGGCTTGCGCACCTTTCATGGTTTGCAAAGTCATGGTTTTCCGAACTGTTTTTTCATGGGTTTTGTGCAGACTGCCGTTACTATCAACGTGCCTCACGCATTGAATGAGCAAGCGCGGCATGTTGCTTACATTCTGGCCGAGACCCGAGCTCGGGGTCAGACAATCGTGGAAGCCAGCGAAGCCGCTGAAGCGCAATACGTTAGTGAAGTGCATAGCATGGCCCGTGTGGGTGCGAGATTCTATGAGGAATGTACGCCGGGCTATTACAACAGCGAAGGCGATTCAGCGAACAAAAGTGGCTTTTTTTCTGATATGTATGGCGGCGGCTCCATCAAGTTTTTTCGCATGTTGAAGGATTGGCGAGCGCGCGGCGAGATGGCAGGGCTAACAACTCGATGAGTGCTATTCGGCGAGGTGCAACAAGATGATGCTTATTTTTGGTGAGAAAAGCATGATCCAGTGCCGCGAGTTTCGCGTAAAGATGCGAACTTGGACAAAAGCCCTGCTGTTGGGCGCACTATTAATGAACCTCATCGCCTGTAGCCATAACCCGATTGTTCCTCTTGCTACCGTGGCCCATGTTGACCTAGACCGGTTCATGGGTGATTGGTTTGTCGTGGCAACGAATCCGACGCTGTTTGAAAAGGACCTCTTCAACCCCGTAGAGCATTATGCGCGAAACGCCG
>JABMOJ010000027.1 GCA_013204195.1 SAR86 cluster bacterium | reverse complement strand
CGCGGTCGCCAATAAAGGGGCTATCAACGCTCCAGTGATCGCAACCGTCGTTGCGATCGAGCCGGCGATTAATCAAGCTTCTCGGACTCGCGGATATCGCGCGCTGTTGACCGACTCAGGCGATAACCTGTCGCCAGGCGCGGTGGTCGATGTTGCTGTGCAAACCGGCGTTCTCGAAGGGGTCATTCGCTTACCCGCCACGGCCGTGCGCCGCAGTAGTTTTGGCGCCTACGTGTATCGACTGGCGACGTCCGAGTCCGGTGCTAGCGCACCCTATCGTGCCGAGCGACTACCCGTGACCGTGGTCCGCGCCGAGGGTGACGAGGTGATCATTACCGCCGGCCTTGCGCCCGGCGATCTGATCGCGGCTCTGGGCGCCTTCAAACTGAACGCCGGCATGCTGGTGCATGTGGTTGAACGAGAAACACTGCGGGATGCGGTGGAGGCTGCCGCGCCATGAGCACCGCGAATGGCAAACCGAATTTTTTTGATATCTTCGTTGAGCGCCCCGCTGTCGCCATCGTGATCTCGCTGGCGTTGATATTGTTAGGTCTACGAGCTGCGGTAGAAATGCCAGTGCTGGAATTTCCAGAAATCGAAAGTTCATCGCTCATTATTACGACCCCTTATGTCGGTGCATCTGCTGAAACAGTTAAAGGCTTTGTCACAGACCCCATTGAACGTGCCGCCGCAACGGTACCCGGTGTCGACTATGTCGACTCAACCACAACCGCCGGCATCAGTACCGTCACCGCTTGGCTGAAACTCAATGAACCTAGCAACCTGGCTTTGGCAGAATTAAATACCCGCTTGGGGCAAATTCGCTTTGAACTACCTGCTGGCGCTGAAGACCCGACCATTAACGTTAATCGCGCCGATGCCAACAATGCGATCTTCTACTTAGATGTGGTGATGAACGCCCGCACCCGTTCGGAAACGGCAGATTACATGACCCGTAATGTGGTGCCTATCATCTCGTCAATTCCTGGCGTACAACGAGTCAGGGTCGCCGGTGGGCGTGACCCGGCCATGCGCATCTGGCTTGACCCATCAAGACTGAACTATTTGAATGTCAGCGCCACGCAGGTACGCCAGGCCCTGATGGCGAACAATGTGATTGCACCCATCGGTCAGGTCGAGAACGCACAACAACGGATTGACCTACAGACTAGCGCTACTCTCAAGACTCCCCAAGACTTTGAGCAGTTGGTGATCAGCAAGGTTGATGGCGCCATTGTGCGCCTGGGCGAGGTGGCCCGCGTGGAACTGGGTGAAGCTGAAGGTGAACAGATTGCTCGTATCAGCCAACGAGACAACTTATTTCTGGCGGTATATGGGTTGCCCGGTGCCAATGAGCTAGAAATTGGCGATCAGCTTTATACTGTGTTGACCGACGTGAATGCAACCCTGCCTGACGGCATGCGCATTGATATGGGCTATGACGGCACCTTGTATATGCGTGACGCGATTCGTGAAATATTTATTACGCTCGCCGAGACCGTGTTACTGGTGGGCATTGTCGTGCTGTTGTTTATGGGTTCGCTGCGCAGCGCGATGGTACCGCTGGTAACTATTCCCATTTCATTACTGGGCGCCATGGCATTGATGATGGCGATGGGGTTTTCCTTTAACCTTTTAACCATTCTCGCCATCGTGCTGTCTGTGGGTCTGGTGGTCGACGACGCCATTGTGGTGGTAGAAAACGTTGCGCGCTTTATGCGCGAGGGCATGTCCCGCAAGCAGGCAGCACTGGCCAGTTCCCGCCAATTGCTGACGCCTATTATCGGTATGTCGATTACCCTGGCTGCGGTTTATGTCCCCATCGGGTTTCTGTCAGGATTGACTGGCGTGCTGATTAAAGAATTTGCCTTTACCCTGGCGGTGGCCGTGTTGATCTCAGGCATGGTGGCCCTCACCCTATCACCCATCATGAGTGCCTACGCGAGCCCCGCACGGGGGCAAGAAGGCACCATGACTCGCTGGATTAATACCCGCTTCGAAGGCCTGCGCCGGCGCTATGAAACCCTGTTGTCACACAGTCTGCGCTGGACGCCACAGCTACTGGTTTTCGCCCTGTTTTTCTCGCT
>JABMOJ010000396.1 GCA_013204195.1 SAR86 cluster bacterium | reverse complement strand
TTTAATAAAGAGCCCTATGCTGCTTTATATAAAGAGCCCTCAGCGGCTTTAAATAAAGAGCCCTCAGCGGTTTTCAATAAAGTCCCCTCAGCCATGCTCGTGGCGGCAGTGGCTAACAGCCAGGTTGCGCTAAGAATCGATATTCTCGTCGGGCTTGAACACCGCATTGGCTTATCTCGTCAGGCGGGAGCCTGCAGGATGATTGGATCCATGGACCTGGCTATGACAATTGCTGCAACCCCTGGCGAGCAGGTTGTTGTCGCCGCTGTCGAGGGCGGTGCCATCGGCAAGTCGGCTGGGATGACCGCTGCTCATATGACATTGCTGGCAGAGGAAAGGGGTGCGCGCCACAAGCATCGATTCGATGGTGGAGCCGTGAGGCTGATGACACAGACCGCAGTCCTCTGTGACGGGGTCGTGTTCAAACAGAAAGGGTCCTCGAGTCTCTGGATGGCATTGAGTACAGGTGTCAGTAGGATTGGCAGTTTTCAGGGCGTGATCACCCACATTGCCATGGGGGTCGTGGCAGTCACTACAAATGACCTGGCCCTCGGCGACAGGATGGCGGGATGGATAGTTCAGTAGTGCCTTGATGTCTTGGTGACAATCGGTGCAGATCTCGGCTTGAGTCGAGCGCGCCATGACGGCGTCCTGTTGACTGTGTGATTGGTGACAATCCGTACATTTCACGCCGGCCAGGCTATGGGCGCCGAAGGGCCAATGCAGGCGTTGTGTATCATTATGGCAGCCTAGGCAGGCTTGGTTTTGGCGTTCTGCCACGAAAGGCTCGCCGTTATGAGCGTTCAAATCCGAGTCAGCAGGCACGCCTGAAAAAGTCTGTGTCGGCGATTGCATCGGGTTTTTCAGGTGTTCGGCGCTCTCTCCGTGGCACTGTTGGCAGGTCACTTGATTCGAGTCGTGCTTGAAGCCGAGGTTTATCTGTTGGTTGGGATGGCAGGTGCTGCAACTCATTGCTGCCGCTTCGCTGCTGAAGGGCAGCGCGAGTCCGACACTACCGCCTAAAACCCAACAGAGGATCCAGTGCAACAAGGTGATGCGAGTAGACGGTAAATCGCTGGTTGTACGAATAAGGAACACCCTGGATCAAGCAAGACGAATGATGACGCTATTATTGGAAAACGCAGGCGATGATGCCTTGATATGCATCATCTAGTCAGGGGTCAGTGCGACTGCTGAGGGCAGCATGGCCGGCGCCGGTATTACTGACAGCAGAATAGTGGGCCAGGCTTGGGGCGTAGCGTTGGGCGTGGGCCAGGCACTGGTGCGCGGTGAGTTGGTTTTACTGGCTCAGGGCTGGAATGTCGTGGAAATACGCGAGCGCTTTCGGGTTGGCAAGAGCGTCGGTATTGTTCACTGGCTGACCATGAATGATGTTGCGTACTGCCAGTTCGACAATTTTGCCGGAGATGGTTCGTGGAATGTCGGCGACCTGAATGATTTTTGCTGGCACATGTCGAGGCGTGGCATTCGTGCGGATGATTGCTCTGATTTGTTGTTCTAAGGTTGCATCGAGTACCAGGCCGTCTCGCAGTACCACAAACAGGACGACTCGAACGTCATCTTGCCAGCTTTGACCCACACAGATAGCGTCAACGACAGCGGTGACCTTTTCCACCTGACGATAAATTTCAGCGGTTCCGATGCGAACGCCGCCAGGATTGAGTACGGCGTCTGACCGACCATGAATGATGATGCCGTTGTGTTCCGTTATTTCCGCATAATCACCCTGAGCCCAGATGTCTGCAAATCGTTCGAAGTAGGCTGCCTGATATTTTTCCCCTTGCGGGTCTTGCCAGAAACCCGTTGGCATGGCGGGGAAGGGCTGCCTGCAGACCAATTCACCTTTTTCGCCGCGTATAGATGCGCCATGATCATTGACAACATCCACATCCATGCCTAAGCCGGCGCATTGGAGTTCGCCAGCGTAGACCGGCAGGCAGACATTGCCGAGCGCAAAACAGGAAATAATGTCGGTGCCGCCGGAGATGGAAGCCAGGCAAACGTCGGCCTTAATGTCCCGATACACATAACGAAAACTTTCGGCTGACAAGGGTGAGCCAGTAGACAGAATCGTCTTCAGTTTGGATAGCGCGTAATTGTCTGCGGGACGGATGTTGAGCTTTTCCAGGCTGGCCAGATAGCGCGCACTGGTGCCGAATACCGTGACGCCTTCGTCTTCTGCCATTTGCCAGAGGCTGTCATTGGCGGGGGCCGTCGGTGAGCCATCATACAGTATCAAGGTGGCGCCGCAGGCCAGCCCACTCACCAGCCAGTTCCACATCATCCAGCCGCAGGTGGTGTAATAAAACAGTCGGTCGCCGTGGCATAAATCCACATGCAGTCGATGTTCTTTGACATGTTGCAGTAGGGTGCCGCCGACGCCATGAACAATGCACTTGGGTGTGCCCGTCGTGCCAGAGGAGTACATGATATACAGCGGGTCGTTGAAGCCGACTCGGTTGAAACTGATGTCTTGAGTGGCAAATTGCTGCAGCAGCTTGGCGTAGTCCACGCAGGTTTCGGGGATGGGGTAGTTGACGTTGTTCTGGCCGATCACGGTGATCATCACCACCTGTTGAATAGCGTCGATGCGTTCGCCCAGCGCCACTGCAATGGGGCGGCTATCGATAGTCTTGCCGTTATAGTAATAACCATCGGCGGCGAACAATACTTTTGGCGTTGTTTGGCTGAACCGGTCAAATACGCCGTTTTCGCCGAAGTCCGGTGAGCAGGAGGTAAACACGGCGCCCAGGCTTGTGGTCGCTAACATGATGACCACCGTCTCGGCGACATTGGGCATTAAGGCCGCGACGCGATCACCGGGTTCGATGCCCATAGAGCGAAGCGCCTGGGCCAGACTGGCCACCTGCTGACGCAGCGCCTCATAACTGAGTTGTTGGCGCTGACCAGCTTCAAGGCGGCTGACCAAGGCTATGTCATCGCCACGGTGGCGCAGTAAATTTTCGGCAAAGTTCAAGCGGGCATCGGGGAAAAATCGAGCGCCGGGCATTTGTGTGGGATGAATCAACAC
>JABMOJ010000395.1 GCA_013204195.1 SAR86 cluster bacterium | reverse complement strand
CTTCCAGCTGCGCTCTGATGGTCTTCTTGTCAATTTTTCCGGTTGAGGTCATCGGGATCTGTTTGACGAAGATGACATCATCAGGCAACTGCCATTTTGCGAATATCTCGGCGCAATGTTCGAGGATCAATTCTGGCGTGACATTCGAGCCCTCCACCAGAATGACGAGCGCCACAGGTCGTTCGTCCCACTTCGGGTGTGGTTGGGCGACGACAGCTGCTTGGGATATGCCGTCGAGGGCGACAATATGGTTTTCAAGGTCTACCGAAGAAATCCACTCCCCACCAGATTTAATCAGATCCTTGGAGCGGTCGGCGATAATCAGATATTCCTCGGCATCGATTTTGGCAACGTCGCCGGTGACCAGCCAGCCATTGTGGAATTTTTCAGGTTGCGGGTCGTTAAAGTATTCGGCCGCGATCCAGGGGCCGCGAATTAATAACTCGCCGACGGAGTCGCCATCGTGGGGTAGTGGGTTCCAGTTTTCGTCGAAGATCTCAATTTCAAGACCCGGCATCGCCAGGCCCGCTTTGGCGATATTGTCAAATTGCTGGTCCTCGGTCAGCTTCAAGTGTGAACGTTTCGCAACCTTGCGTGACAGGGTCCCCAGCGGATTGGTTTCCGTCATGCCCCAGCCCTGGACCATCTCCACGCCATATTGTTCCCAGTACCAACGCATCATAGATACCGGGGGCGCCGAGCCGCCGCAGGTTAAACGTGAGAGCTGACTCAGATCATACTTACCATTCTTGTCGGCATCGAGCAGGGCACGAATCCCTTGCCAGATAGTCGGCACGCCAGCGGAGATGGTCACCTCCTCATCAACCATCAGTTGCAGGAGTTTGTCGGCGGTCATGTATTTGTGTGGCAACACCTGTTTGCAGCCCAGCATAGAGGCGGAGAATGGCAGCCCCCAGCCCATGGCATGAAACATGGGAACGATCCCGCAGAGAGAGTCCAACGCTGTCAGACCCATGGAGTCTGTCATGGCTTGAGTCATTGTATGCAAGTAGGTTGAACGATGGGTGTACATGACGCCCTTAGGCTTGCCGGTCGTGCCACTGGTGTAACACAGGCCCATGGGAGCCGTCTCTTCAATCTCAGGCCAGTCATAGAGCGGCGAATGACCCTGAATAAAGTCTTCATAGTCAATGCAATTGGGGAAGCTTGATTCGCCGCCCTCGCCGTGGCGACAAATGATTAGTAGCTCTACGCTGGGTATTTTGCCAATCAAGGGTTCGAGTAATGGCAGGAGATCTTCGTCGGCGAAAATAACGCGGCTGTTGGCGTGATTAATAATGTATTCAAGATCTGCAGGCGAAAGTCGAATGTTCAAGGTATGCAGCACCGCGCCCATGGACGGTACGCCCTGGTAGAGCTCTAGGTGACGATAGTTATTCCACATAAAGCTCGCGACCCGGTCGCCAATCTGAATACCGTGAGCCTGCAGTGCGCCCGCTACCTGGTTAGCATGATCCCAGGTGGCCTTGAGTGTCTGCCGATGGGTGCCGTTGGCCTGCAGCGTGACCACTTCTTCGTTTGGGTCTAGCTTCGCGCCCCGGCCAAGAATTCGAGACATGATTAATGGCGTATTTTGCATGGTCATGGTGGTGCTCCTGGAAATCATGTGGCTTGTGGCACAAATCATGTACCTTCTGGCACATCGCTGCGCCAGCGGCAGATCTTGGGGAAAAGGCGATAGGATAGCGGATTCCACGAGGATTATAAATCATCGTGGAATCCGCGGTGGCGAGTGTCATGCAGGGGCTGCCGCGGTGTGGACCGTGCTTGGGTTCAAGAGGCTGGCTAATGGCTAGTGTTGCTGGATTGGAACCGTTATATTCGGTTTTTAGGTTTGGGTGTCATGAATGAAACAAGCAGTCATCAACAAGTCCACGACTGACAGGGACGCAAGCCGGCTACGCTGGTCGGTGATCAGCGCTTACGGCGCGCCAGGCGTAGGGGCTGGCTACATGTATCTCTTGATCGGTCTCTACATTATGAAGTTCTCCACCGATGTGTTGCTGATTGCACCGGCGGTAATGGGCACAATTTTTGGTATCTCACGGGTCTGGGATGCGGTTTCCGACCCTCTGGTTGGCTATATGAGCGACCGCACCCGGCACCCCTTGGGTCGTCGCCGATTATGGTTGTTGCTGAGTATAGTGCCCATCTCGGGGACTTTTATTATGGTCTTCTCGCCGCCTGCCAGTCTTCACGGCACCGAGTTGATTGCCTGGATGGCCGTTGGCGTGATTGGGTTTTATTCAGCGGCGACGATTTTTATCGTTCCACATATGTCCCTTGGGGCAGAATTAACCCCTAATTACCATGAGCGCAGCCGCCTCTATGGGTTGCGCCACGCGGCGTTTACGATAGGCTCGATATTGGCGCTGGTGAGTATGCAGTTGCTGATTAACGCCGAGCGGGTCAGCGAGGCTGCTGTGCGGCAGACAGCCTTTGAACTTAGCGCGCTGGCGGCGCTGGTCACCGCCGGTCTGATTCTGTATGCGGTGGTCAAGCTTCGCGAGCGCCCGGATTATCAGGGTCGGGTCAATGCCAGCCCCTTTGGTGCCTTCAAAGATGTCTGGCGCAATCATCACGCTCGACTCGTCCTGGCAGTCTCGTTTATTGAGAACATTGGCAGCGCCGTGATTGGCATCCTGACGCTATATGTTGCGCAATATGTGGTCGGTCGCCCGGAGCTTGCGGCGCTGATTATCCTCAGTTATATGATTCCCTCAACGTTGTCGGTGCCCTTGTGGATCCCACTATCCCGCCGCTTCGGCAAGATTCGATTGTGGATGTTCTCCATGATGCTGACCGGTGTTTCCTTTGGCGGCATGTTCAGTCTGCCCTGGCTCGAACCGGAGATTCGTCTGGTGGTGATATTTGGTCTCGCGGTGTTTGCGGGGCTCGCTGCAGGTTGTGGCGGAACCATCGCCCCCTCGGTGCAGAGCGACATTATTGATTACGATGAGTATATGACGGGCGAGCGCAAGGAGGGTTCTTACTTTGCGGCCTTTAACTTTGTCCATAAGAGTGCAACCGGTGTGATGATCCTGATCACAGGCTACGTTTTGCAATTCTCCGGATTTGTGCCCAATCAGTTGCAAACTATGAACGTACAAGTGTCCATGGTATTTCTGTACGGGCTTTTACCGCTGATTTGCTACTGCATAGGTGCTGCGTTATTTTCCCGTTTTACGCTGGATGAGGCAACGCACCAACAGATGCGAGACGAGATGGATGCCCGCCGCTAGGGCATATAACTGAGTTTGCGTGCACCGCAATTCATAGCAGGTTGGTCTTCAAGCGCAAGTTGATGCGTCGATGGTGATGTAATGCCTCGATGCTGAAGATCAACAGTGCGACCCAAATGCAGGCAAAGGTGATTAGGCGTTCCACGCCGAAGGCCTCGTTGAAAATAACGACGGCGATCACCAATGTTAGGCTCGGGGCGAGATATTGAAACATCCCTGCAGCCGTCAGAGACAGGCGACCCACCGCCGCCGCAAAGCACAGTAAAGGAAAAGAAGTCACGACGCCGCCGAGCATCAGCAAGACATCGGTGGAACGATCGATATGTGCAAAACTCACGGCCCCTTGGCTGTAGAACCAGGCGAGGCAAGCCAGCGCCGGGGGCAGCATCATCAGGGTTTCGATCGCGAGTCCACCCACAGGGTGGAGTTGCAGGGTTTTACGAATCAGGCCGTAAAAACCGAAGCTGAAGGCCAGCGCCAGTGAAACCCAAGGCAGTGCGCCGAGCGTAAATACCTGAAAGCCGATGCCCAGTGCGGCGATGCTGATCGCAATCCATTGCAGCGGGCGGAGATATTCGCGCAAAAAGAGCATGCCAAGAAAGACGTTAACTAAGGGATTGATAAAGTAACCTAGGCTGGCCTCAACAATATTGTTACTGATGATGGCATCAATAAAAATCAGCCAATTAATCGATAAGAGTATCGCTGTTACCAGGCACAAGCCGAGCTGGCGTCGCGTTACCCGTAATACCGGCAGCTGGCCTGTATAAGCCAGGATGCCGAGGAGCAGAAAGACTGACCAAATGACCCGGTGACATAGAATTTCTACTGGCGAGACGTGGCTCAGCAGTTTGAAGTAGATTGGGGCGACACCCCAGAACCCATAGGCTGCCAGGGCAAAATAGGCGCCGTGCTTTGTGCGCTGGTCAAACATCTTGGTCGCCTATGAGAAAGTCGGCACTGTAAGGCCGTACCTGCGGTTTGGCAAGGCGAACTTGATTCTCGTGGGTGAAATTTGCACTGCCCGCCCGCTAACAACAACCTTCTATTGGTGAACGCAGTGGTCATCTAGATTGGTTAGGTAAAGGTTCGGTTTAGTGCCCCTTAAATCAGCTCATCAACTCAGCCTATCTAGTCAGCCTATCTAGTCAGCCTATTTAGT
>JABMOJ010000394.1 GCA_013204195.1 SAR86 cluster bacterium | reverse complement strand
GGGCTGTTTATAAAGGCGGCTCAGGGCTGTTGATAAAAGCGGCTCAGGGCTGTTAATTTTAGAGCAGCTCAGGGCTGTTGATAGGGCTAATTGTCAGCAATGTGAGGAAAGTGGCGGGTATCGGTGGTGATGTGTTTTACCTGTGACTGAATCGTGTTGTAATCAGCGCCTCGATCTAATCCAGCGAAGAGAAGTTATGCTTGAACGATTCAAGGCTATGGGTGTGTTACGTAATTTAATGCACTTGCTGGCCATCATTTTTATTTTGATATTGCCCTTTGCAGAACCCCAGTGGCACCCTGAGGGTGGTTGGGAGTTGTTGATGGGTGCGATGATTCCTGCCACGGCACCGATTATCTTTATTGTGATGATGTTTGACCTGTTGATGCTCAAGGTCATGCGTTCCGGTGCCGATGAGACCCGGCTCGAGATCGAAGGACTGATCACCCGCACCCATCTTGGTGTCGGTGCACTATTAGTGCTGATGTGGGCGCTGTCGTTCAGTGGCATCTTGTTTGGTTAAGCACCCATCGCCAAGCACTCGTTGCTAGGTGAGCAAAGTATGGCCTGTGCATTGAGTGCGCGTCGAAGCAAACCGATATCTGTATAACAAACCAGTGGTTAACGAATGAGTAATGTGAGGCGACGACCAGCGTGACGCAGAGTAACGGTCCATTACATGGGTTTCGAGTACTCGATTTGTCGCGGGTGGTATCAGGTCCCATGGCGGCAGTGGTGCTTGCGGATCAGGGTGCTGATGTCATCAAGGTTGAAGCCCCGGGCTGGGGCGATGGTATTCGCTATCTGGGGGCGAATCGCAACGGTCTGAGCGCCATGTTTGCCATGATTAATCGTAATAAACGTTCACTAGCGGTCAACCTAAAACATCCGGAAGGTGCGGCGCTGATTCGAATACTGGCGCAGACCGCCGACGTTGTGTTGCAAAACTATCGGCCAGGAAAGATTGAAAAACTCGGGCTGGGGTATGACGATCTAAAGACGCTCAATCCAGAACTGATCTATTGTTCCATTAACGGTATGGGCGAAGTAGGGCCCTATGCGGACCAGAAGGTCTATGACTATGTGATTCAGGCCATGACGGGCGCCACCGATGCTCAGGCCGAGCAAGGTGCTGCGCCGACCATGGTGCGCAGTATTATTTACGATAAGGTCACAGCCTTGACGGCGGCGCAAAGCATTACTGCGGCGCTGTTAGCGCGGGAACGGGGCGCTGGCGGCCAACATATCAGACTCTCCATGCTTGATACAGGCCTGTATTTTAACTGGCCAGACCTGATGTGGAATCACAGCTTTTTGGGTGAAGGCACAGAATACGCAGGCGACTTAGCGGATAACTACGAGGTCAATCAGACCGCTGATGGCGCGGTAGTGTGTCATCATCTGGGGGCCGATACGTCGCCTTATACCACAGACCAGTTGATCGATATTCTGGCCCAAAATGATATCCCTGTTGGCCGGGCCAACAAACGCAGTGAGGTGAGTTCAGACCCGCAGGTGGTGGCCAGCGGCATACTCGAAGTCAGTGAGCATCCCCGTGGTGGTGCTATGCAGCAGCCGAAAGCGCCGGCGCGGTTCAGTAAAACACCTTATGCGCTGCGTCATCACTCGCCCGAGGTGGGTCAGCACACGGTGGAGATTCTGTCTGAGCTTGGCCTGTCTATCGAGGATATGCAGGCCCTGGCTCGAGAAGGGGTGATTGCCTAGGCGCTCACCCGCGATGGGCTAGCGTGGCCCCTGGCCGTCATCAACCTTGATGATGGTGCCGGTCACACAATCTGATGATGGCGACACCAAATAGAGCAAGGTGCTGTCCATCTGCGCCGGCTGGCCGATACGTTTGCGCGGAAAGTGCTCGCTGATATCGCCCATGCGTTCCAACATGCCATCGAGCATCTCTGATGAAAAAGCCCCCGGGGCAATGCAATTAACGTTGATATTAAATCGCGCCCATTCCACTGCCAGTGCCTCAGTCATTCGAGCGATACCGGCTTTGGTGATGGAATATAAAGCCGCGCCACCGCCACTGTAATGAAACGCCGCCACTGAGGAGATGTTGACCATGCGTCCTGACTTGCCGCTGGCAATCAAGCGTCTCGCGATTTCACAGCTCATGATGTAAGGGCCGCGTAGGTTGGTATCAAACACATCATCGATCAATTGGTTCGACATCTTGTGAGCCCGCTGTGCATCGGGAATGCCGGCGTTGTTCACCAGTATAGTGATGGTGCCAAGGGCAGCTTCGGCGGCAGATACGGCCGCGACAATACTCTCCGAGTCAGTCATGTCTAAGCGCACAGGAAAGGCCTTGCCCCCTTGCGCGTTAATCTCGTCAGCAAGTTCGCGTAAGCGATCTTCTCGGCGGCCAGTGACGGCAACACTGGCACCGCAGGCTGCCAGCACTTGGGCAAATCGCTTGCCCAGGCCCGAGGTCGTGCCGGTGACCAGAGCGACCTGGCCAGTGAGGTCTGTGGTGAAATTGGGTAATGCGAAGTTGGTCATGGTGTCATTCCTCTTATTTTAAAAAAATGCATTGCGTCATTGCCGGTGCAGCAGGGGCTGGCTATTCAGGCCGAGCGCTGTATTGCAGTTCCAGTGCCTGACCCAGTAAACCCTCAATAGGCGAGTGACCCAGATTAATGGCGGCGGCATGCTGCTGCGCTGTGGCCAGGTCCAGCCCTTGATGTTTAACCAGAAATGCGGTCCACAGGTAACTAACCCGTCGGCCACTGCGACAATGGAGCAACACCGCACCCTCGTATTGGTCATACAGATCAATAAACTGTTGTACCGCCGCCGGCGAGAAGCTCGCATCATCTGACAAGGGGATGGTGTAAAAGGCGAGCCCCGCGTCCCGGGCCTGCTCGGCCTCGTCAAAGCCGAGTTTGGCGACCTCTTTGTCTGTTCGCAGCGAGATCACGGCGCGTACGCCGGCTTGCTTGACGCGCTGCAGGCCTTTGAGTGTCGGTTGGCCACCCAATAGGGTTGAGCCGCTTTGGGCCAGCACCTGCTCAAAATCTGTGGGATCCAGTTTGACAGGTACCTCTGCAGCAATGGCGCTGCAACCTATGAGGCCTAGAAACAGCAGGCTGTGACAAAAGGCTCGCATAATTGAATCCTTGATAAGGGTATGAGTAAGCAGAAGATTGTAACCCAGGAAATTGCCGATGCGGACAATTCTTAAGCGTGAAGCGAGTCTTGAGACTCGGCTGGGTACTAATGGGTGAGTGCAGAATAATAGGCGTAAAACGCCGTTAACGCCGCCTCAGGCAAGCCAGATGACGATTTTTGGCGTATAACCAGCCCATATAAACATTCGGAGCCCGCCCATGTTTTCTTTTCTGAAAGCCGATCCTTTAAAAAAGCTGAATAAAGCCTATCAGCAAAAATTAGGCGAGGCCCTGCAGGCGCAGCGCAATGGCAATATCAGGGGTTATTCTTTACTGACGGAAGAGGCGGAAGCGATCTGGGTAGAAATTCAGGCGCTGACACCCAAGGCCTGAGGTCGTTCTGGTGGGTGCCGCGCCATGAGTTGGATGTTCTCTATTGATCTTCGGGTACGCCCAGTGGGGTGGTGTCGTGAACTTGTTGCAGCTCAATGACTATACGAGCGTCGGTGGCAAGACGGTAAGTGACGCGCACTCGCATGCCGGGTTCCAGCAGTTCATAGGCGCCAAAATTCGAGCCATAAAGCTGAATCTTGGGCAGATCGTAACCCGTCACGCCGCTAAAGGCATAGCGGTAGCCACTCATGATGGCGGTTTTTGTTGCATAGTCCATCGTGTGAATTTCCGCAATCCGGGTCTGCGTATAAGGGCTGGCGTTGACCTCGGCCGTCGCGGTATTGCACAGGCTCAAGGCGACGAGGATCAGGCCGGCGAGAAAGGTTGGGTTCATTGGTGTTAACTCCTCAAGTCTTCTAATCAGTTGTCAGCTGGGACCAGGATATTCGGCCGGTATGGACGCTAGCGCTGGTGTCCGTAAGCGTGATGTTGAGTGAT
Organism: SAR86 cluster bacterium; assembly: GCA_013204195.1. Lineage (GTDB taxonomy): Bacteria > Pseudomonadota > Gammaproteobacteria > Pseudomonadales > Azotimanducaceae > UBA4582. Next base: position 5,080 of record JABMOJ010000394.1, on the reverse strand, counting down.
TGATCGCTTAATTGAGTGACTAGCGAGTCGCCGAAGAATGTTGAGTCTGTGGGGACAGAGCCTTCAAAGTAGGTTGATGCCACCAAGTTGCCAGAGGTGGTTTTATCGGCAGCATCGATCGTTGAGTCGCCATTGATATCAAAAATGCCATCCCGGGTAATACAGAATGTGGAACCCGTATCAGGGCAAAATGCATTGGAAGCCCCGCCGGCTTGGACGCTACAGCTGAGTTCAGCTTTCGGTATGACGCTATTGATAAACACAATGCCACCGCGAAGTTGGATATTTCTGATGGCGCGTTCGCCGGGAAACTCCGCTTGATTGACGCCGTCAATCTCGACGGGAACTGCTGCCGGATTATCGAAGTTCAAGTACCAGCCAAACTTTGAGTTGTAGTCCACCGGATTCCTCGAGAGTACGCGCCCATCGCCGACATTAGCATCCCCGCTGAATGCCGTGTAGGTCTGTTCTACCAGCGTGTCTTGAGTCACCTTAGTGGTGCCTAACCTGTCCCAGATGCCGTAAATACTTTGAATGTCCTTGTTGGTGTCGTCACCTTCATAGATATAACTGCCGGTACCGAATATGACAATATAGCCACCACATAAATTTGATGCGAGCACTTCGTTCGCATCAAAGGCACCGCAATCGACGCCGGTTTTAATGGTTGGGTGCGCGATCACCAGCGGTTGGGTCGTGATGGGTTGCGCTAACGTGATGCCGTTAGCATCGGTATAGCTGGCGCTGTAGAGTAGCGTCGAATGCCATTTGGCGGGGTCAGGGTTGCGTAGATCGAACCGGAACAAATTGCCGAAGCGGTCGCCGGCATAGGCGATGTCGAGGGTGCCATTGCCGTCAAGGTCAATCCCTCGCGGCACGCCCAGTCCATTTGCGATCCCCGTTGAGGATCGGCCAGCGGCTGTAATTTTGACAAAGTCAAAGCTGTCCCCGTCACCATTATCCGTTGCGCAGCCGGGTTTTTCCGGGTGGCACCAGGTGCCGTCGGTGCCGCCATCAACAAACACCGCAAACAGTACCGCGTTGCCTGATGTGCTGTCGTAACCATTACCAAGGACGGCAATCCAGCGATTATCCCTGTCGGCTGTGGATGGGCTGAGATCGGCTTCGCTGACATTGCTCATGGCAATAGTCGGTGTGCTAAAAGTGTAGCCCAAATCACTGATCGGCAGAGACAAAGCATCGACGCTGCGGTCATCGGTATCGCCTGCGGCCAAGGTGTCAGCGTTAGTATCGATACCGTAGTCAGTGACCGGTGTATCGTCGGCAGGACTAAATTCCCACATAACGACTTTGCTGGCATTGGCTTCAGTGATGGCTTTGTTGGCATCGTTGGCCCCGGTTGGGTCAGAAATATCCAGTGCAAAATAACCTTTGCCGCCGGCGCGATAGCCGCCGATAAGAACGGTTGCCCAGTGTTTTTCGATGCTGCCTGTGTCGCTGCGACGATCACTATCCAGGTAAACGTCATTCACCGCCGCGGCCAAATCTACACTATAACGGTGTAAGTAGTTGGTGCTGAGCAATTGTTTAATTCGCTGGCTATAAACCCCGGTAATGACTTCGCCGGGCATATAAGCGAAGTGCTCTTCGCCGGTATTCCCATTAAAACCGTGCAGGAAACCGTCATTCGAGCCAACATACACCATGGGTTGCCGTTCCTTGTCGTCATCGGCAAGCAGATTAGTATAGGAACCTTTGAAGGCGGCGTAGCTCTCGGCTGCTGTTGTAGGGTAGGGCGGTAGGGTTCTTCGAGCCCTGTTCGGTGGACCATAGAACACCGGTGTAGAGCTGACGATATCACCCAGTCGACCCTTAACCACGGGTCGTTCACGAAGGTTGCCAAGTGGGCGCTCATTGCTCGCGTCACCACGCAGGTAGTTGACGTGTTTAATCATCTGTCGATCAAACAGGTCTGGCGAGGGGCTAGCATCGGGGTCAAAGATATTATCCCAGTTGAGGACGCCCAAAATGTCATCTTCAAGGGCTTCGGCCAGTTGCTGATTATTTTCGACGATCGCCTGTGGTCTAAAGGCGATGCCTCGAGCACCATTGGCGACACTGTTGTCGTAGGTGAGTAGCTCCCGTCGATTGATGCTCGGGTCTGTGGCGGTGGCATCTTTCAAATCGAGCTGCTCGGCAGCACTCCAAACTTGATCGCCCAGTGAGCCGTCCAGATTGAAACCTTGTGCTACCAGATCACCGGTGTTCTCTCGCACGTTATAAATGGCCCGGTAAAGCAGGGCGCCTTGCTGGACTTCTTGTGAGTTAAAACTGACAGCGCTGGCCGTACCAATAGCCTGGGAAAACTCTGAGAAAGCGGTTTTCAGGGCGCTTTTAAGTTCCTCGGGGTCGCCTGCATCGAGATAGCTGCCGCGGCCGTTGACTGCGGTATGAAGCAGATCGTTCAGCTTCTCGTCATCGGTGACCGCATCGCCCCAGTCGAAAGCCGTTGTATAATCAGTGGGTACATCGGTGGGCGATAAGCTGCCCTCGACACCGAAGGCAACGACATAGGTAGACATATGTTGGTGCATGGTTCGGTTCAAGGTTGAGCCGCCGAATGCGCTAGCTGCTGCGCCTGCCAGATCATTATCTGTCGCAGGCACCTCATTGCTCAATGAGGGGTGCAGGTCGCGCTCATAGAAATGCATGGCGATATCCGCCAGAGTGGGTGTTGTTGAACCAGCGTCTGAATAACGACCGCCATCCCAATTACTGCTATCGTCACCATCGGCGTCATCTGTTGATAGCGTGTTCGTATTACCATTCCAGAAGCCGGCAGTGACCACCAATGTGAAGTTTTGCTGACAGTTGCCTTCCGGTGCGGGTAGTACCGGGCAGGTTCCACCACTGGTTATGATGGTGTTGCTGTTTTCACACTCGTAATAACGGCCAGTCCGCTCCAGGCTGTCACGTATAGGTGTTGAGTTTGATGACGCATTGTTACGGTATAGTCTATTGAGCAACTCACCTTTGTGGCCCGTCAGCGCTGATTCATTCATCTCTGTGATATTGATGTTGTCGTCTTTGCCACCAAAGGCCCCAAAGCCGATTCGCATGTTTTCTGACGCCGCTAATATACCCCCTAACGCATTTTTTGCCGTGTAGTGCCGCGTGCGGCCAAAGCTGTAGAAGTTAGCGAAATTTTGTATCTCTTCTGCATAGGTACAGTTGATACCGACACAATCGGTTCTGTTTGGTCCTTTGGGGTAAATGCTTGTCGCCGGCTTGATTTCTACTAGCGTACCCTCGGTGCAAATGCCACCTGCAGCCGTGAAGGGTGACGTGCCGTCAACGACGCCGACGACGTTGTCAGGGCAATTGATCGCATCATCGATATCTGTCCAAATATAATGCTTGGCCAGGAAAACGTTGCTATCGCTACCCGGCATATCTTGGCCAACGGTTAAATTAATTTTTCGGCTGTTCTGCGTATAGGGATCAGAGATCGCAGCGGTTGGATCTGAATTTGTAAAATTATCGCCACGATTATCCAAGCCAACCCAGGGTAAATAGGTGATTTCAGGATTATAGTAAACTTTGTTGTAGTCCTTATTGCGCAAGCGCCATAGACCTGAAGTTGAATCCTTTGCCTCACTGACTGCATAGCTGGGTCTGCCAGTCCCATCTTCGGGTAAAAACCAGGTTTTGGTCAGGTTGCCGACGGCATAGTAGCCCTCACTCTGGTCAGTGAGGATGTCTGATGCCATGGCCTCAGAGTCATCTAGCAAAATGAATACGTTAGGTAGCGCCGGAATCGGTAGTTCCAACGGTCCCTGTGAGAGCGTGCCGCTATCAGCGACATTACCTGTGTTGACCGCATCTGCGGCTCTTTTAAGGATGCTGACATAGACGATGCCAAGGGCGCAGCGCGCCTCAATTGTGGATGCTGGTGTGTCACAGACACGATAAATAAAATGGTCCAGGCCATCATCCGTGAGGTTTTTCCCCGCTGTTGGCAGATAAATAAATTCGCCGCTGGTGCTGTCAGTACCAGCCTCGTCAGTGAATGCTACAGTCGCCAGTAGACTGGTGGTGGATTGTAGCGTCGAGTAATACAGCCGTGTGTCGTCTTGATCCCAGGCATAGGGGAATTCACTGATGAGCTGGCGGTAGTTGGTCGTGGCTGTGTCCGCGAGTGCTGGGATGGGCGACTGGGTAACGATGCGTTTGTCTTGCTCCATGTAATAATCTACCGGCGTGCTGATCACACGGTGACAAGGTGTGGAGGCAGAAAAATCGTAATAACCCAAGGCTAACAGCGGGGTGATAAAGCCAGGCAGCGTATTCCGTGACTCGCCCAGACTGTCAAATTCTTCGCAGACCGTGATGCCCGGCGCATCATTTTGATCTGTAAGGTTGACGGTGATAGTTGCGGTATCCGTCAGTCCCTGACTATCAGTGACCTCCACAATCAGGGTGTAGGCATTTTTTGTTTCAAAATTCAGCAGTTCAATATCCGGTGTGTGCGTGCCCACCAGAAGATCACCGTTGCTATTGACCTGAAATTCGGCGGGTGCCGTTAACCCGGCAGTAATGACGAAACTAAAAGTCGTATCATCGACGTCGATATCGGTCGCGCCGAGATTCAGGACAAAGGCAGCGCTCGCTGAATTTTCCGGCAAGTTGATAGATTGATCGCTGATCTCCGGCTTGTCATTGCTACCGGTGATGGTAATGACAATTGCCTGCGTCACTGGATCAAGACTCGTAGCCGCAAGAATAAGCTTGTCAGTGACCACGTCACCGGCATCAAGGTCCTGGACCAGGTTTTGGTCGAGGGTATAAGTCCAGCCGCCTGGCGTCACGACGATACCGCCAAAGGTGCCCGTCACATTGGTAGCGAAGCTCGGTGTATTACTGGTATCGACATCAGTGATGTTGATGGCGCCACTGACTGTTACGGTATCGCCAAGATTGCCCTCGGTAACGCTGCCCGTAAAATTACCGGTCACCACGGGTAAATCATTAACGCCGGTAATGGTGATGTCCAGGGTGGCGAGATACGCGATGATGCTCATGAGGATGATATTCCCAAGAAGGATGGGACCAATGATCT
>JABMOJ010000393.1 GCA_013204195.1 SAR86 cluster bacterium | reverse complement strand
CAAGGCTTACTTCTCCCCGCGTCCGAGGAACATGCAATCTAACATCGCTCTCACAGCGTCCCATTGACACGCGTCAACAGCGACTAGTGAAACATGCCCAAACCTAGATAACGGGTATTAAACTGCAGATGAATTGGGCTCAACCATCACCAAACGTCGTGGGCCCTCAGCAGATCGGCTGCTATCGCGGCAAATACAGCAACGGATTCTCCGGCTTGCCGTTTCTTCGAATCTCAAAGTGCAACATCTCCTGTTTCGCACTACTCGACCCGACTTCAGCGACAACTTGGCCGCCTTTCACTCTATCACCTTCCTTGACCTGAATTTCTCGGTTATAGCCATAGGCACTAAGGAAGCTGTCGCTATGTTTAACGATCACCAACTTGCCATAGCCTCGCAATCCACCACCCGCGTAGACAACGACGCCATCTGCAGCAGCCCGAACCTTGTCACCTAATTTACCGCGGATATCGATCCCCTTGTTGACTCGATCCTTGAGCGAGAAAACATTAATCACCTCACCTTTAATAGGCCACCGCCAGGATATCGTCGAATTCTGGGGTCGGGTCGCAGTGACCGGCTGGGGTTTGGCCGCCGGTGCACTTCTCACTTTTTGTTGCTTGGTCGCCGCTTTTACCGGGTCGGGAATGGCCGTAAGTCGGATTTTTTGATTCACAAAGATGACATAGGGTGGCGCTATCCGATTGGCCTTCGCCAATCCTTGATAGTCAACGCCATAACGGAAAGCGATGGCGTACAGTGTTTCACCGCTCTGAACAATGTGCGTCTTGGTGGTTTGTCGATCAATACTTCCAGAACCAAAGACTGGAGCATAGTTGCCAGCGTTAGTGCAGCCCGTCAGGGCGACCAACAACAGCACCGCCAGGCTTATCTGCCTCAGCGCGCTCACTCTTATTGACTGCGGCTCAGCGGCGATGCCGATCATCCCGACCCACCCCTGCAACGGCCATCCAATCCAACAAAATGACAGCGACAAACCCTGCTATCATGGCCAACATTGCCAACTCGATTTGAGGATCCGCACCGGTCAAAGACATATAAGTCGCGGGTAGAACTGGCTCCTGAATCAGCGGGATCTGGCGCCCATCGGCTCCCAGCTGATAGGCCAACGTTTCTTTCCAGGGCCAAAGTTTGACCAGAGAGCCCAGCATAAAACCCGTTAAAATGGCGAGCATGCCGTCTCTGGCATGCTTGAATAAGCGCGTCAGGACTTGCGCAAAGCTGACCAGACCTAGCGCGCAGCCGCTAGCCACTAGCGCCAACGTCACGAGATCCAGGGTCTTGATTGCTTCGATCACGATCCCATAAAGCCCCAGAATCAGCAGAATAAAGCTGCCGGAAATACCAGGCAAGATCCATGCACAAACGGCTAACGCACCGCCGACAAACAGAAACAACGGCGTCGGGGGCAACTCAATGGGCACAATACTCGTGATCACGATGCCCGTCACAGCACCGATAATAACCAACAACAACAGCTTCAGCCCAAAACCCGTTAATTGCCGACTCATCACCCATGTTGAGGCCACGACCAGACCCGAGAAGAACGACCATAAGGCGACGGGCTCGTAGTGCAACAGATAGCTGATACCCGATGCAAACGCGACAATAGCGACGCCCATTCCGGCGAATAACAGCAACAGAAACCACCCATCGATCTGGCGCCACAGGGCGGCCAGCCCATCCTTTCGAGCAACCAGGAACAAAGCGGGCGTCAACTGCTTAATAGCCTCCAATAATCGTTCATAGATTCCGGAAATAAATGCGATGGTGCCACCAGATACCCCCGGGACCACCTCCGCTGCGCCCATCAACAGGCCGATTAGGGCAATTTTAAAACGGTCTTTCATCCGTTAACTATTCTCTATAGGGCACACAGCCCAGATTACCCACGAATCTGGACTTCAGACCTTGCCACCGAGCAAGGGAACGAATTTCACATCTTCAAGCACATCAACCTGCGGACCGTCTTTCGTCATGCGCACGATCGTCAATTGCTGTGCGTCACTGGTGCCCACGGGAATGATCAATCGACCACCCATCGCCAACTGGGCGATCAGGCTAGGCGGAATGACCCGGGGCGAGGCCGTCACAATAATGCCATCAAAGGGGCCACGGTCGGCCCAGCCAATATTACCATCATCATATTTAAACTGGACGTTACGGACGCCAATCAACTTGAGCGTTTCACGAGCGCGCTCACTCAGCATCTGAATGCGCTCGACGGTATAAACCTTCGACACCAACTGCGCCAGAATCGCTGTTTGATAACCTGAACCCGTACCGATTTCCAACACGCGCTCTAATGGCCCATCAGCCAGCAGGGTCTGGGTCATTCGCGCAACGATATAAGGTTGCGAAATCGTCTGATTAAACCCGATCGGCAGGGCCGTGTCCTCGTAGGCTCTGGACGAGAGCGCCTCATCAACAAAAACATGACGCGGGGTTGATT
>JABMOJ010000392.1 GCA_013204195.1 SAR86 cluster bacterium | reverse complement strand
GTTCTGCGACTGCGGTAAGACCTAGCCACCGCCACTCGTCTTGATCCAAAGGCCGCCAGGGTTCGCCATTGTCGATGGATAATAGTTCGTCGTCGGAGATCACTATATGAAAGCTGCGCTCAGCATCAGCAGGAGGCTGATGGCCCGAGATAAAGTCTTGGCGAAGGTTGAAGTCTGACCATTCCATCATGTATTGACCCAGTCTACGTTAAGCACTTGAAAACGTTAACTTTAGCACAGGCCCGGAAAGACATTGAGAATTTTTAGAAGTATCTTGGCTGGGGCGTTCTGGCGAGGGTAATGATCTCTACCGAATCAGCCCCAGCATTTAGGGCTAACCTAGTGAGCTCCGATACCGTAGCGCCGGTGGTTAATACATCGTCAACCAGGGCCAATCGCTCGCCGTGCAGCTTACGGGTCAGCTGGAATGCCTGTTTGATATTTCGCTGGCGCGCGGCGGCCGACAAACCTTTCTGGGGTGGTGAATCAGTGATTCGCTGACAAAGTTGGTTGTCCATGGCAATGCCGGTCAGGCCGCTGATAGCGTCGGCAATCTCATGGGCTTGATTGAAGCCTCGATATTGCATGCGTTTGGGATGCAGGGGGATGGGGATCAACAGGTTCGGTAAAGGGCGGTTGTCCGGCACGGCTTTTATAAAGGCCGCTAGTGGCGCCGATAGAGACGTCTCTCTCGGTTCTAGATTGGACGGTGTGATTGGTGACGGCTCATGGAACTGATCAAAGTAACGCCTGGCTAAAACCATGGCCAGGACCCTGCCGACCACTAACTGGCGCCGATTTTTGAACTCCGCGATAAGCTGATTGATCGGTTGAGTGTAGGCGAAGGCGCTAAAACTTCGAACGTAGGGCGGCGGTTTGATGAGGCATTGGCCACACACCTGGGTGTCGTTAGGGAGTCCTGCAGCAGCCCGTTGGGGCGTTTGTTGGCCACAACGTCGACAGGGAAAAGGGATCACCGGCAAGTCTGTTTCGCAGTGGAGACACAAATCTAGGGCTCTTGCTGTTCTGGCCTGGCAAAGAATACACCGACCCGGGAACAGCCCAAAGGTAACGCGCATTAAGCGTGAGAGCATAATCTTGTGACACCACTAAAGAAGCGTCAACTTATCGCAATAGTGACTTCCTTGGCAGACGCTATGTCTGAGGTAGTTGTAGGTCGTTGACGCCGTTCGGTTTCTAGCTTGGGCGTGATGCGGGGTTGTTTACGGTTTTGTTGCCGAGCAGGCATGGGCCGATTGGTTCGGGTCGCAGACGCTGATGTTACGCAGGTAATTAGACCATGTGGCGATTTCTGCCGAGGGCATGGTGGGTTCGCCGGTCTCAAACGGCGGGATGCGTTTAATTAAACGGATGATATAAAGGTATTCGTTACCTTGAATCACCTTCAGCATGCTGACCTCACCCCGTTTGGTATAGGCATTATTGCTACACATTAGCAGGCGTGTAGAGGTCCGGTAGTTGTTTTCCAGGCCCGAGAACAGGTTGAAATCATTGACGGAGCTACAGGTTTCTCGAACTTTAGCCACTTCTGAGATCAGTGCCTCGATGGGGTCAATGTCAGTCAGAGCTTGGTGAGATTCGAAGGAAAGTTTGGTCTGCCAGTCAGTCGCCGCTTCACCTGGTGGCAGATAGTCCACGATACGAGTGCTCTGAGTATTGAGTTGGTAAACAATCTGCCAGTCATTGGGTGGCCTCGCCAGCAGCTGTTCCTGTTGATAGGCAGTTGGCTCGGCGGGTGGTGACAGTGGTTGCTGAACGCAGCCCAGTAGTAAGAGCAACGGCACGGTTGTGACGACTTTTGAAATTGTGCGTCTCATAAAGTAAAGCGCTCCGTAGATCTGCTGGATTGGTTGGTAGCAGCGGGAACATCCTATCGTTCAGTAGCATCGCTTTCAGTGCGATGATGACCTGTGATTCTTGGGTGTGACAAATATCCTCGACATAGTTTGGCTGGCAGTGTCGTGGCTCGAGCTTATACTCAAACTGATGCTCAACAAGCCTGTCAAGACTCGGGGGCCGTCAGCGTCAGCTCGTACTCCAGAATTTTCTCGTCTTTCAGCGTAGTGACTTTGACTGTGTCGCCGGGGGCGAATTTTTCCAGAGCTGTCAGTAGAGAATCCTCGTTAGTCATAGGCTCGTCATTGATAGCGACAATAACATCGCCCAGGTGTATCTGGCCTCGGTTGTCCTCTCTGACGCCAACCAGTCCGGCTCGGTCCGCCGCCAGCCCAGGTTTTACCGATAGAATCGCTATACCCTTGACCCCTAGGCGCTTGGCCCAATTATCGGTCAGCGTTTCGATGCCGAGTACGGGCCGGTAGAGCTTGCCGTAGGTTTGTAGTTGTGGAATCAGCTTCTTGACGGTATTGACGGGTATGGCAAAACCGATGCCGGCACTGGCGCCGCTGGGACTGAAGATTGCGGTGTTTACGCCAACAAGTTGGCCTGAGGAGTTCAGCAGTGGACCGCCAGAGTTGCCGGGATTAATCGCGGCATCAGTCTGAATAACGTCTTTGATCGTGCGGTTGTTAGCTGCCTTGATCTCCCGTCCAAGAGCGCTCACCACACCCACTGTCAGGGTCGTGTCCAGCGCAAAGGGATTACCAATCGCTAGCACCTTGCGACCCACCGAAAGATCGTTCGAGTCGCCCAATGGAATGGGTTTGAGTACTTCATCCGGGGCATTGATTCGCAGTAGCGCAATGTCTTTTTCGGGCGCCATACCAACGACCTCTGCATCATAGGATTTGCCAGACTGCAGGGTGATAACAATGCGATTGGCGCCAAGAATGACGTGGAAGTTGGTCACAATCAGACCGTCTTTATCCCAGACTACGCCGGTGCCTGAGCCGCGAGGCGTTTCCATGACATTCATGGACAGCAGTTGGCGACGAATCAAGGTGTTGGTGACAAACACGACCGAGGGGCTGACATCGCGAAAGACCGCGATGTTGTTACTCTCATCATCCGTCAGAAACACGTCTGCTGGCTGGCCGGCAGCGGGAGGATGGCCAGGTGCTATTGCTGGCTGATCATTAATTGCCAGCCCTGCAATTGCCGTGAACAATATCAGGGCCGCGATGCCTACAAAAAATTGTGGTTTCATCGTCATCACTTTATCTGCGTCAATCTTCCAGCTGAGTTCGAAAAGTATTACCTACGAATGCCAAGTCGCCACAAAGTTCTCGACTAACGGGTCTTTGAGCTGATCTTACGGACCGTCTGAGTCGCTGACAGGTATTGATTTAAGTCGGCGATGTCGTCGGGTGACAGGGTGCCGACGGTTTGCTTCAAGCGTAACGTATCTCTGATATAGCCGTAGCGAGCACTCGCGTACTGGAATTGAGCCTGGAACAAGCGCTGTTGTGCCAACAGCACGTCGACGATATTCCGTGTGCCCACCTCGTAACCGGTTTGCGTGGCATCCAATGCACTCTGGCTCGATTCTATACCGCGCAGACGCGCATTGACCCTGGCGACATCGGTGTTCAGCGCGCTATATAGCGTGCGCGTGTTTTCCACGACAGTCCGTTGGGTTAAATCAAAATTGCGTTGTGCCTGTTCGAGTAGATAACCCGCTTGCTTGGCTTGTGAACGGGTCGCGCCGCCGCTGTAAAGCGGCATGTTGAGTTGTAAGGCCATGGTCTGCTGCTCGGATTCTGTCCCGTCGCCAAAAAAACCCCGGCTACCAGAATTGTTCCGGTTATAGGTGATCTGTGCGTCAAGGGTGGGCAGATGCCCGCTTCGAGCCGCCTGCAGGTCACGTTCAGCCGCATTGACCCCTTCTCTGGCAGCGATCAAAGAGTAATTTTGCTGCACGGCCGCCATCACCCAGGCTTCTTCGTCGCGGGGCTCAGGATATTTAACGGGGAACTCCGGATTTAAGCCATCGATCTCATAGAATGCCTGACCGGTCAGGCGCAGCAGGGACTCGAAGGTCACCACTTGAGCCCCTTCGGCTTCAATCACATTAACAGTGGATGAGTCGTAAGCCGCGGTAGACTCAAGCACGTCGGTGATCGCCACGAGGCCCACATCGAAACGCTGTTGAACTTGCTCGAGTTGCCGCTGCACCGCGTCGCGCTCGGCATTGGCGGCGCTCCAGCGGTCCTGCGCCTCAAGAATATTCAGATAATTGTCGGCCACCCGATAGATCAATTCTTGTTGCTCGGCAGTGAACTGCGCCTGAGCCTGGGCTTTGATGTCCTTGGACTGTTGGAACTGGAACCAGTTAGATAGCCTGAACACGGGTTGGCGTAACACTGCCTGCCAGCCATTGTCATTGTAATTTTCTGTGGGAAATGAAGGCCGCAGAATGGTACGTTCGTTTTGTGATGTGCTGGCATTCAGGCTGATCGACGGCAACAATCCCGCGCGAGCCTGGTTGACGACTTCGCTGCGGGCCATAAACCCAGCCTTCGCGGCCCCAAGTTGCGGATCGTTGACGACCGCCAGCGTATAGATTTCGTCAAGGCTGGCAGCTTGCGTCGAAGCCGACATCAGTAAGGCGATTGGCAGTAACAGCGGCAAGGCCATTTGCCGACCTATTTGCCGACCTATTTGCCGGTACAAGCGCGTCAGTCTGATGGGCAGTATTTCTTGTTGCATAAAAATTCCTTACAAATGGTGCTTGGGGACGCAGTTGCAGCTTTTTGGCTAAGCGTTCCCGACATAAAAATTATGGGGTGTAGCTTAACCCTAGTCTAGCGGGCTTGCCAGCCAGACGCGATATACCGACCTATATACGAGATTGAAAGCGGTTATAGATCGCTTGTAAGCTTTTTATTGTTGCCGCCTCAGCGTTGAGAGGCGCCTCGGTTAGCCTTTAGGCTGGTCCCGAAAACCCGCCATGTTGTTGTTGCAGAGCAGCTTCGAGCCAGGCAGCGACGGCCAGACATTGGTCTTCTCGAAAGGGGCGAGCAATAATCTGCAGGCCAATAGGCAGCCCCTGCGGGTCGGTGCCGCAGCGGATGACCACGGCGGGCCAGCCTGTCAGGTTATAGGCCAGGGTGTAGCTGTAAGACAACATGTCCTCGGTTTCGTCGTGGCCTATGGCGGTGTGCGCGTTGACGGGACAAATAAGGATGTCAAAGTCAGCGAAATAGCCGAGCATGGAGCTGCGATAGTTATCCCACAGATTGAGGGCGTGATTAAATTCCGACTGATCGATGGTTGGCCGAGTCTGGGTTTGGCTAGAGGCGATCTGCGGCGATGGCTGTTCGGTGTGGCTATCTTCAAGTAACAGGTCGAGGGTGTCGCCGCCGTCAGCGCCAAAGAGTCTTGCGTAGATAAAGCTCGCCATCTCGACGCCCGGTGGGCGAGTATCAGTGACGCTCTGGCCATTGGCTTCAAATAACTCGAGCGCCTCCCTGATGGCTGCTTGAATGGCTACCGAGGGTGTCGAGATGCCGTTATCGGTGTGATAGCCGATGCGTAATTGGCTGGGGTCAACCGCGCCCATCAAGTACCGTTGCGCGTCGGTGGAGTAAGGGTCAAACAGATCCGGTCCCTGAATAATATCCAACAGATACCCTAGGTCAGCCACCTGCCGAGCCATAGGCCCGGGTTGTGATAATGCTGCTAGCAGTCCCGAAGTAGGCAGTGCATTGCCGGTACAGGGCACACGTCCGGTGGTGGGTTTGAGCCCGGTGATCCCGCAAAAATGGCTGGGCAGACGAATGCTGCCGCCCGTATCGGTACCAATATCAAAGGGCGTGGCACCTGCTGCGATCAATGCCGCCGCGCCGCCACTGCTGCCCCCGGGAGTCAGATTGAGATTGTATGGGTTGTTGGTGCGGCCGTAGACCAGGTTGTCAGTTTTAAACGCCAGGGTGAATTCCGGTGTATTGGTTTTACCCATGAGGATGCCGCCGGCGCTGCGAAGTCGCGCGACGCAGGTTGCGTCGCGCCCCGGACGAAAGTCTTTGCGGCCCAATGTACCCCAGGTGGTGATGGCATCTTTGGTGTCCAGGCTATCCTTGATGGTCATGGGAATGCCATGCAGGGGGCCGTGTAAGACCCCGGCCTGGAGATCGGCATCAGCCTTGGCTGCGAGCTGCATGGCTTGTTCCGCGGTCGAGTAGACAAGGGCGTTGAGCGGCGGATTCTTGCGCTCGATACGATCAAGAAAGCCTCTCACCAGCGCAACAGACGTCATCGACCGTGAACTGATAGCGCTTGCCATCTCTGCCAGTGAGCTGTCTAAAATCTCATCCATTGTCTATCTCCCGGATAAATGCTGCCTGTCATCACAACACAATATATTTCCGCCAAGGAGCGGTTCGGTCAAACCGATCGCATAATCTCAATCGACAGTAGCTCATCGTCGATGTCAAAGACCGTCGGCAGCGGCGTCGCAGAGATCTCTAACTGCAATGCCAGGGTATCTTTCATAATATACTCGCGATGTTGGTCAATGGCACGGCCAAGCTCTGCCGAGGCGTGGGCCTTGATGCTGATTCGATCAGCAACATTCAAACCGATATCTTTGCGGGTCTTTTGAATTCGGTTAACGACCTCGCGGGCCAGCCCCTCCCTGATCAACTCAGGCGTCAATTCACACTTCAGGTCGATGGAGATAAACCGATCGGAAATGGCATCGGTGCCCGTGATTGCCTCTCGAAAGACCAGAATGTCTTCCGGCGTGAACGTCTCACCGTCGAGGGTGATTACCCCAGACTGCTGTAGCTCATCGATTTGGCTTGAGCTCAAGGCCTCAATTTTCTGCCTGAAGGGGTTGAATTGCTTGCCCAGACGTTTACCCAAGACCGGTGAGTTCGGCTTGGCGTAGAGACTGATGTAATCTGCTTCAGCGGTCGTATAGTCGATGGCCTTCACATTCAGTTCGGTTTGAATATAGTCGGCCAGTTTGCCGATCTCATCAAGCAAAGCTGGATCTTTATGGATGACGGTGAGCTTGGCCAATGGCATTTTGGTTTTTACTTTTTCCTGATTGCGCTTCTGGCGGCCCAGCAAAATGATGTGTTGCATGCGGCTGACGGCTTGCTCGAGTATCGGCTGCATGAGTGCTGCTTCGGGTTCAGGGTAGGCGCACAAATGGACAGAGAGTGGCGCGTCTTGAGTGCCAAAGGCGGTCATCTCTTTGTAAATGGTTTCTGCCAGAAACGGCGCGAAGGGTGCCATGCTCAAGCTGAGTTCATACAACGTCGTGTAGAGCGTCGCGTAAGCCGCTTGTTTGTCGGCGTTCATGGTCTCTTGCCAAAACCGGGCACGATTCAGGCGAATGTACCAGTTGGTGAGCTCTTCGATAAATTCAAATAGCGCTGGCACAACATTGTAGAGGCGATCGTTTTCCATTTCCTCGGCAATGGTCGCTTTGAGCGTTTGCAAGCGTGAAAGTATCCAGCGATCCATGATGTTATCTGAAGGCGCTGGGTTCTCCTGAGGAGACCACTGATCGATATTGGCGTAGGTTTGCAGAAAACGAAATGCGTTGAGCCACGGCAGCAGCGCACGCCGGACCATATCCTTGACTCCGGTGTCAGAGAACCGCTGTTCTTCAGCGCGCACGAGTCCTGAGTTGATCAGGTACAGACGCAGGGCGTCGGCACCATAGGTTTCCATGAGTTCGTCGGGCGGCGAGTAGTTGCGGAGGCTCTTCGACATCTTTTTGCCATCCTCTGCCATGACGATGCCATTGACGATGACATTTTTGACAGGATGGGTGTCGAATAAGGCCGTGCCCAGAACAATCAGGGTATAAAACCAACCGCGAGTCTGGTCCAGACCTTCGGCGATAAATTCCGCAGGAAAGCCCTGCTCAAACATATCCTGGTTCTCAAACGGATAGTGTAGTTGGGCATAAGGCATGGAGCCGGATTCAAACCAGCAATCCAGCACCTCCTCAATGCGCCGGTAGTCGCCAGGCTCACCGGGGATTTGAAAGACTAGGTCATCAACATTTTCACGGTGCAGATCATCCAGTTCAACGCCGGTTAAGCGGGTTAATTCTTCCCTGGAACCGATACAAATTTGATTGCCACTGACATCGTTGATCCAGACGGGCAGGGGTGTGCCCCAGTAGCGGTTGCGGGAGATGGCCCAGTCAATCGCGTTCTCAAGCCATTTGCCCATGCGCCCGTCTTTAATGTGTCCCGGGACCCAATTAATCTGTTGATTCGCGGCGATCAGGCGGTCACGCATCTGCTCGACCCGAACATACCAAGAGTCGATGGTGCGATAGATGATGGGCGTATCTGACCGCGGGCAGAAGGGATAACTGTGGACAATCACATCCTGGCGAAACAGGGCGCCGCTGTCTTTTAGTTTTCGAATAATGCCCTTGTCCGCTGCCTTGACGTGCTGGCCGACAAAGTCAGGAACTTCTTCGGTGAAGCAGCCCGCCATATCCACGGGGCAAACCGTCGCGGTGATGCCGGCGGCTTTTAGGACTCGATAATCATCCTCGCCGAAGGCTGGCGCCTGGTGCACGATGCCAGTGCCACTGTCGGTTGAGACGTAGTCGTCGGCGACAATCTGGAAAGCCCCTTCGGCGCGCAGATCGGTGAAATAATCAAACACGGGTTCGTAGCTGAGACCCACGAGACTAGCACCCTTGAGTTCGCTGATCACGGT
>JABMOJ010000391.1 GCA_013204195.1 SAR86 cluster bacterium | reverse complement strand
GACCTCGTTGGATGTTATGCTGGCGGCGGTGTTGGCGCGCTAGCGAACAATTTCTGGGTAATTGATCGGTGAGGTGTTGACAAGCGTAAAAATGTCTATACAATTCCTCCAGCTAGAAAGTAAGTATTGAATTTATGTCACAGTTTTCGAAGGCCCTCAGTTGTACCGCGTCCGGTTACCATAAGTCATTGAAATACACTTCCAGCAAAAATCGTCCCATTTTGGGGCAAAATCTAAAATTGGTTATTTAGGATATATCATCATGGCAACAACTACTGGCACAGTTAAATGGTTCAACGAATCAAAAGGCTTTGGCTTCATCGAGCAAGAGTCAGGTCCAGACGTTTTCGCACACTTTAGTGCTATCTCTGGTTCAGGCTTTAAGACTTTGGTCGAAGGCCAAAAAGTTGAGTTCACTGTAACTCAAGGTCAGAAAGGCCCACAAGCCGAAAACATCGTAGCATTATAAGAATTCTTATAGAGTTTAACGATAAGCGGGTAAAAGCTTCGAAAGGAGCCTAGCGCCTGAGTTAAGTGAAGCGAGTGAACTGTTATTGTTAATAACGCTCATGCCGCAGACTTAACAGATAAAAAAAGCAATACCTTCGGGCGTTGCTTTTTTTTTGTCCTTTTTTTGTCTTTTTTTTTGTCTTTTATTTACGGGATGAAGTGACCGACAGTCGGCTAGACCGCTAAAGTGGGGTGTCCGTTGAACTGGCGGGCGCGTAACATGTCTGGAAGTCCTATTAACATAACAAGGTAGAGTATGGTCATCGAAACAGTCATTACTCGTTTTCTGCGCCTTGAGGCCTCAAGTGGCATTTTGCTGTTGATCGCGGCCACGCTTGCCATGTTAGCGGAGAACTCCTTCGCCAGTACCTATTATGAAGCGCTACTGGACCTGCCGGTGCAGATTCGTATCGGCGATTTTGAAATCGCCAAGCCACTGCTGTTGTGGATCAATGATGGTCTGATGGCGATCTTCTTCTTTCTGATTGGGTTAGAGGTGAAGCGTGAGGTCCTCCATGGCGAATTGTCTGACCCGGCAAGGGTGGTCTTACCCATCGTCGGCGCAGCCGGTGGCATGCTGATTCCGGCGCTGATCTATGCCTGGGTTAACTGGGGAAATCCGCTGGCGATGAACGGCTGGGCCATACCATCGGCCACCGATATCGCTTTCGCCCTCGCGGTCTTAGCCCTGGTTGGGAGCAGCGTACCTGCCTCACTGAAATTGTTTTTGATGGCGTTGGCGATAGCTGATGACTTGGGTGCTATTGTTATTATCGCGCTGTTTTATACCAGTCAGCTGTCTGTGCTGTCGCTGGTGGTGGCTGCCATTGCGGCGCTGGGATTGTTCGTGCTGAATCGCCGTGGGGTTCTGTCATTGGTGCCGTACCTGCTGGTAGGTCTGGTGCTCTGGGTGGCCGTCCTAAAATCCGGAGTTCATGCAACGCTTGCCGGCGTCTTGGTTGCCATGTTCATTCCTTATCGCAAAGCCCCTGGTCAGGAGTTAACGCAACTCGAGCGTCTAGAGGACGACCTGCATCCTGCGGTTGTGTATGGCATCCTGCCATTATTCGCCTTTGCCAATACGGGGATTTCCTTCGCGGGGTTGACCCTGCAATCATTGCTGGAGCCGGTGCCACTGGGGATCGCACTCGGGTTGTTTGTGGGTAATCAGGTCGGGGTCATGGGTTTTTGCTGGGTCGCCATCAAGCTGGGATTAGCGCGCCTGCCTTCCGGTGCTAACTGGGTGCATATGTACGGCATTTCTTGCTTGTGTGGCATTGGCTTTACGATGAGTTTGTTTATCAGTTCTCTGGCCTTTGAGGCTGCGGGCGGTGGGGCCATGATTAATGATCGTCTAGGCATATTGGTAGGCTCTATGGCGGCGGCGTTGCTCGGCTTTGCCGTGCTGAAACTGGCAGGTAGGCCTGCGGCACCCACCACACCTGCCACTGGGTCATAGTGGATTTGTCCTTGATATGCCGTCATCTGATGGGGTAGTGCCAGGCTTGGGTTTTGAGTACACTCAAATAAGTCTGAAAATACATGAAGATTAGCTAACGAGGGCAAGTGCGCATGAATATTGACCCCAGCATCCAATCACTACTTGGTGATCTTGACTTTGATCCTGATGCCCTGAAGGCGAAATACCTTGCAGAGCGTGACCGGCGCATACGTTC